>CAZZUZ010000003.1:14025-40547 GCA_964657315.1 Vulcanimicrobiota bacterium | reverse complement strand
CATCGACGTCGAGTATCTCTTTCCGTGGGGCTGGGGCGAACTCGAGTCGATCGCGCATCGCGGCACGTACGATCTCGACGCGCACATGAAGCTCTCGGGCAAAGACCTGACTTATTTCGACGAGGCGACGAAATCGAAATACACGCCGATCCTCATCGAGAGTTCGGCGGGCATGGATCGTACGACGCTTACGATGCTCGTCGACGCGTACGACAACGAGACGATCAAAGACGAAGAGACGGGCAAGGAGACGCAGCGCGTCGTCTTACGGTTCCATCCGAAGATCGCGCCCGTCCAGGCCGGTATCTTCCCGCTCGCGCGCAACAAGCCCGAACTCGTCGAGCGCGCCAAACGCGTCGAACGCGGGTTGCGCGGGCTGATCCGGACGCAGTACGACGAGGGTAACGTCGGTCAGCTCTACCGCCGTCAAGACGAGATCGGAACGCCCTTCTGCGTGATGGTCGACTTTCAAACGATCGAAGACGGCATGGTCACCGTGCGCGATCGCGATTCGATGAAACAGGATCGCGTCGATGTCGCACAGCTGCGCAATTATCTCGAGGAGCGTCTGTAGTGCGTTTTTGTCAACGCGCTGCAGCCCGCCTCGGATTCGCCGCACTCGCCGCGGGGACGACGGTCTCCGGCGCAGCGTTCGCCGCTCGGGTGGATACGCCGGCTTCGATCGTCGGGTCGCAGCTCGGTTCGTGGGATTGCACGGTAACGACGCCTGGTTCGAACGCTCAGCAATTGGTCATCGTCTGGACGCCCTACGGTGAGGACTGGATTCACGGTTCGGTCGACGTGCCCGCATTCGGCTCGCGGCCGTCACACAAGGCGGATTTTGCGTTCGGCTACGATCTGCGGCAGAAGCTCTGGGTGAGCGTCTACACCGACAGCCTCGGCGCATATTCGGTCTCGAAGAGCAAGGCGTCCCCCTCGTCGCGGAAGATGACGTTCAGCGACGCCTATCCGATCGATCCCGACGACGGCGATTCGATCGTCGAGTTCGGCGTTTCGAAGAGCACGATCGACAGCACGTGGACGCAGGCCGGAACGCGTCACACCTCACACGAGGCGTGCTCCAAGATTCCGACGCAGTAGCGCGACCGAAAACGTTCCTCGCCAAACCGACGGAACCGATTGCGCGAGAGCATCGTAGCGTGTTCCCGGTATCGGCCCGCGAACGATGCGGCCGATTTACCCGAACGTTACGCACTCTCTAGCTTCGCCGCCGTGTAAGCGACGCGGCGAAGGCGAGCCAGAGCATCGTCGACCTGCGCGGCCGAGACGATGAGCGGCGGAACGAAGCGGATCGTGTTGTCGCCGGCGCCGTTGATGATGAGCTGCTCGCGCTCGCGCGCCGCGGATGCCAGCGCCTTCGCTTCGTATGGTTCGCGAACCGGCAGTCCGAGCATGAGGCCGAGGCCGCGCGGAGGCGCGAACAACGCCGGGAATTCGGCCGTTAGTGCCGCGAGCCCGTCGAAGAGCCGCGCGCCGACCGACCGGACGTGTGTGTCGAGGTCGAGCCGGTCGCGGACGGCGAGGTGCGCCATTGCGGCGGCGCACGGCACGGGCGATCCGCCAAACGTCGAACCGTGGTCGCCGGGCTGGAGCGCGGCCGCCGAAGCGCCGTCGATGACGACCGCGCCGATAGGCAGCCCGTTGGCGAGCGCTTTAGCCATGGTCACGACGTCGGGTTTGACCCCGAAGGTTTGGAATGCGAAGAGCGTGCCGAGCCGACCCATTCCGGCTTGAATCTCGTCGAAAATCAGCAGCGCTTCGTGCTCGTCGGAGAGCCGGCGCGCGGCTTCGAGGAATTCGCGCGTAGCGGGCTTCACGCCGCTCTCGCCCTGCACGGGCTCGACGATGAACGCCGCAACCGAATCGTCGAAGGCGGCCTCGAGCGCGGCGACGTCGTTGAACGGCACGTACGCGAAGCCGCCCGGCATCGGTTCGAAGCCTTCTTTGTAGTGCGGGTTTGCGGTGGCCGCGAGCGCGCCCATCGTGCGGCCGTGAAACGAGCCTTCGCACGAGAGGATCGTGCGCCGCGCTTCGCCGCGTCGGAACGCCCGCTTGCGGGCGAGCTTGATCGCGGCTTCGTTCGCTTCGGACCCGGAATTGCAGAAGAAGACGCGTTCGAGTCCGCTGCGTGCGGCGAGCTCGTTTGCGAGCGACCCGGACGGCTCGTGGTAGAACAGATTACTTGCCTGCACGAGCGTGGCGGCTTGACGCGCGATCGCCGCCGTGACGTCTGGGTGCGCGTGGCCGAGCGAACAGACTGCAATCCCGGCGACGAAATCCAGGTACCGTTTGCCGGCGGAGTCGATGAGTTCGCAGCCTTCGCCGCGCACGAATTCGACCGGCGCGCGCGCGTAGTTCTGCAGCAGGTGGTCTTCGCCGATGAAGTGCGGCGCGATCGCCGCCGTACCGGGCTCGGCTTCCCCAAAGATCGCGGCGGGAGTGCGGAACATGGCGCCTACGTTCTGTAGTGCGCGTTGATGCGCACGTAGTCACGGGAGAGATCGCAGCCCCACGCGGTCGCGGTGCCGCCGCCGATGCCGAGATCGAGACGCACGCGAATAGCCGCGTTCTCGAGTTCGCGGTGGCCTTCGGCCTCGGAGATCGCTTCGAGCGCGCCGCGGTCCACCCACAAAACGTCGTTGAGATAGAGCGACCACGTGTCGGGATCGATGCCGGCGCCGACGCTGCCGGCTGCGGCGATGATGCGGCCCCAATTCGGATCTTCGCCGTGGAGCGCGGTCTTCACGAGACTCGAATTGACGATCGCTTTGGCGACTTTGCGTGCCTGCTCGACGTCGCGCGCGCCCGTCACGTCGACCGTGAGCGTTTTGGTCGCGCCTTCGCCGTCGGTCACCATCGCGATCGCGAGCTGTCTCGTGACGGCCTGCAGCGCTTCGCGGAACCCTTTCGGCGCGTCGCCGTCGCCCGGCGGGGCGAAGCCGTAGCACGAATCGTTCGTCGACATGTCGCCGTCGACCGAGATCATGTTGAAGCTCACGTCGCAGGCCGCACGCAGTTCGTCGCGCAGCACTTCGCGCGACATCGGCGCGTCGGTCGCGATGAACGCGAGCATCGTCGCCATGTTGGGTGCGATCATGCCCGAACCCTTAGCGATGCCGCCGACGATATAGCGTTTGTTGCCGCTGTGGAACGCGTAGCTCGAGAGCTTCGGCTCGTTGTCGGTCGTCATGATCGCTTCGGCCGCATCGTACGCGGCTTCCATACCGGTCTCGAGATCTTTGACCGCGCGCTCGAGCCCCTTGACGACGCGATCCATCGGCAGATAGACGCCGATGACGCCCGTCGACGCGACGATCACCTGCGTCTGATCGATTCCGATCAATGCCGCCGCTTGCCGAGCGGTCGCGCGTGCGTCGCGCTCGCCGCGTTCGCCCGTGCACGCGTTGGCGCAGCCGGCGTTGCAGACGACCGCGCGCATCGTGCGGCCGCTCGCGGCGATGTGCTGCTCGCTCACGATCAGCGGCGCGGCTTTGACTTCGTTCGTCGTGATCACGGACGCGCAGCACATGTCGCGATCGAAGGTCACGAGCGCGAGGTCGGGCTTGCGCTTCTTGATGCCGGCGGCGACGCCCGAGAGATTGACGCCCGGGACCGCGCCGAGGCCGCCGCGCACCTCGATGAGGCGTACGGCGCCGTTCTTCTTGGCAGATTCGTTAGATTCGGGCGGCGCGATCATCGAGCGCAGTCTCCTCCGGCAAGCCGAGCATCAAATTCAGATTTTGCATCGCCTGTCCCGCGGCGCCTTTGCCGAGGTTATCGATCGCGGATATCGCACGCACCACGCAGCCGTTTGCGGAAACGTGAATCTCCGCGTCGTTGGTCATGGCGACGCCGGTGACGCTCGGCGCGCGATCGCGCGGCAGCACGCGCACGAACGCGTTGCCGGCATAGGCGCGAGCGTACGATGCGTCGATCGCTGCGAGATCGGGCGCCTTCGAGAAAATCGCGTAACAGTCGGCGAGCATGCCGCGTTTGATCGGCACGACGTGAGGCGTGAACGTCACGGGCGCATCGATACCGGCGGCAACGAGTTCTTGCGAGATCTCCGGCTCGTGCCGGTGTCCGCGCAAGCCGTACGGGCGCACGTCTTCATCGATTTCTGCGAAGAGGTTTGCGGTGACCGGCGTGCGGCCGGCGCCGGTGACGCCGCTCTTGGCATCGATGACGATCTGCACGATGTCGCGCGCGAACGGCGCGAGCGGCAGTAGCGCGAGCAGCGACGCCGTCGGATAGCAGCCGGGATTGGCCACGAACGTTGCGCTCGCGAGCTGGCCGCGATAACGCTCGGGAAATCCGTAGACGGCTGCGCCCGCATGTGCGTGCAGCCGGAACGCGTCGGAGAGATCGATCACCCGCGCACCGAGCGCGAGCAATTCGAGCGCGCCGCGGCGCGCGAGGTCGGCGCCGCCCGCGAGGACGACCGCGTCGCCTGCCGCGAGCGTCTCGCGGACGCTGCCCGGACCGTCGAACGCGCGATCGTAGGAACGCAGCGCGGGCACGTGATTGCCGATGAGTTCGCCCGCATGCGAGGCGCTCTCCAGGGCACCGAGCCGAAGCTCGGGATGCCGCCGCGCCAGCCGAATGAACTCGCCCGCCGCATACCCCGCGGCCCCCAGCACGTGAACCCTAGTCATGAGGTGACACCCGACTATCTAGACACGCATCCGCTTCGGGCGCAAGCCCGAAATGCGCTATCGCTCGCGATGCGGCATCCGCCGCGGCGCGAACCATCAGCGGCCCTCCGACAAGTCGGCTTCGAGGGCATCGAGCGCGCTCGCGATCTCGGAGGGCGACGTCGAGCCGATGGTGCGCTTCGCGCGCACGGACCCCAGTGCGGTCAGCGGGGCGGAGAGCGGACCGTCGAGACCCGCGACTTCGGCGAGTGCGGCGAGATCGCGTTCGTCGAGCGGACGGCCTTGCGCCTCGGCCGATGCTACCATCGATCCGGTGAAGAAGTGCGCGCGGCGCGCGGAGATGCCGCGTTCGATGAGGGCGTCGGCAAAATCGGTCGCGAGCGTATAACCGTCGGTCGCGCGCGCCGACATCGTTTCGTGCCGGTACTCGACGTACTCGAACGCGCGTGCGAACGCTTCGAGCGCGTGCAGGCCGCGTTCGATCGCCGCGATCGCGATCGCTTTGGTCTCCTGCAGATCGCGGTGATAGGAGAGTGCGATTCCCGTCGTCGTCCCGAGCGCGGCGGCGAGCGCACCGTTTGCGGCCGCGGCGTGCCCGCGCACGAGCTCGAAGGGATCTGGGTTGCGCTTTTGGGGCATGAGGCTCGAACCCGTAGATGCGGCGTCGCTCAGGCGCGCGAAGCCGAATGCGGGCGTGCACCAGAGCACGAGTTCTTCGCTCGCACGCGAGGCCGGTCCGAGCGCCCGCGCGACCGCGGAGAGCGCGTCGAGCGCGAGATCGCGCTCGCCGATCGAATCGAGTGCGTTGCGCGACGGTGCGGCGAATCCGAGTTCGCTCGCGCTCGCGCGCCGGTCGAGCGGCAGCGTCGAACCGCTGCACGCGCCCGAGCCGAGCGGACTGCGCTCGCACGCGTCGCTCGCCACGCGATCGAACCGTTTGCGCGCCCGTGCGAAACTTTCGCCGACCGCACCGATCCAGAACGCGAGCATGACGGGCTGTGCCGGCTGCCAATGCGTCGTCGCGGCGAACACGGTCTCGCGCTGCAGCGCGTCGCGCGCCTGCGCGAGCGCGGTACGGACGATACGCGTGCAGAGCGCCGACCCGCGCCGCGCGCGGTCGCGAACGTAGAGCGCGAGCGTCGTCGCGACTTGATCGTTGCGGCTGCGGCCCGCATGCAGCCATTCGCCGGCATCGGGCTCGAGTTCGCGCACGCGTCCGTCGATCGCGCCGTGCACGTCCTCGGCGTGCGTCGCGCGCGCGTGCGCGGCGAAGGTGCCGTCGTCGATCTCACTCGCAACTTTCGCGAGCGCGGAGCGTAGCGCGCTCGCGATCGGCGCGGTGACGACGCCGCCGCGCTCGAGCGCGCTCACGTGCGCGAGGGAGCAGCGCACGTCGAACGGTGCCAGGACGAGATCTTCTTCGAGAGACGAGCCGAACGCGAGCAGTGCCGCATCGGGTGCGGCCGCGAAACGGCCGCCCCATTGCAAGCCTTCGTTCACGCGCTACTGCGACCGGGCGAAATCGCCGCGCTCGACGCGCGCGCCGAGTTCGAGCGGCAATCCCCAGAGCTCGATGAAACCCGCGGCCGCGTCGTGTTTGAAGCTGTCGCCCGCGCCGTACGTGGCAAGAAACTCGTCATAGAGACCGAACGGCGAAGACGTGCCATCGGCGACGACCGTACCCTGATGGAATCGCAGGCGGACTTTACCCGTCATGCGCGGTGCGAGCGCGGCGTTGAACGCATCGATCGCTTTGCGCAACGGCGACGGCCAGAGGCCGTCGTACGTGAGTTCCGCCCACTTCTGATCCATCGTCGCTTTGAAGCGCAGTTCGTCGCGCGTGAGCACGAGACGTTCGAGCGCTTTGTGCGCGGTGATGAGCGCGATCGAGCCCGGACATTCATAGACTTCGCGCGACTTGACGCCGATGACGCGATCTTCGACCATGTCGATGCGGCCGACGCCGTGTCTGCCCGCGAGGGCGTTGAGCATCGCGACCATCTTCGCGCCGCGTTCTGCGCCGTCGAGCGGCACGCCGTTGACGAATTCGACGACCTGGGTTTCGGGTTCGAGCGGGCGCGCGGCGGGCGACGCGGTCCACGCGTACGCGTCTTCGGGCGGGGCGTTCCACGGATCTTCGAGCACGCCCGCTTCGATCGATCGGCCCCAGAGATTCGCGTCGATCGAATACGGCTTCGCGACCGTCGTGCTCACGGGCACGCCGTTTGCGGCGGCGTACGCCATCGCATCGGGGCGCGAGAGCGGTTCGTCGCGCAGCGGCGCGAGCGTGATGAGGCGCGGGTCGAGCGCGCGCACGGCGAGCTCGATCCGGACTTGATCGTTGCCCTTGCCCGTGCAGCCGTGGGCGACGCAATCGGCGCCGTATTTCTGCGCGGTCTCGACGAGCAGCGCCGCGATGAGCGGACGCGAGAGTGCGGCCGAGAGCGGATAGATGCCTTCGTACATCGCGTTCGCGCGCAGCGCCGGCAGCGCCATCTCGCCGATGAAACGCTCTTTGGCATCGATCATCAGCGCGTCGTAGGCACCGAGCGCGAGCGCTTTGTTCTTGACTTCTTCGAGCGCCGCCGAAGCGCCGGCACCGGCCGTTCCGTCGCTCTCGCCGAGGTCGAGCGTCATCGCGATGACGCGATGGCCCGCGAGTACGAACTTTTTTAGGAGCACCGACGTGTCGAGACCGCCCGAATAGGCGAGAACGATCGTCGAAGCACCGTTCGACGCAGGCGACTGTGACACTAGAGCGGATCCTCCGAGCGCATGTCTTCGAAGCGCTGTTTGATGACGGGTAATTTGGCGGGGTCTTCGATCAGCACCAGGACCGTGTCGTCGCCGCCGAGCGTGCCCATTACTTCGGGCCACTCGGCTTCGTCGATCGCCGAGGCGACGAGCATCGCACTTCCCGGCGGCGTGCGCAAGACGATTTGGTTCAGGCTGCCGCGGCAATCGCGCACGAGTTCGGCGATCACGCGGTGCAGCCGGCTCGCGTAGCCTTTACCGAGACCCGGCTCGACGTATTTGAATTGCGTGCCGTTTCCGTTACCGTTTTTGAGCGGCACTTTGACCAGGCCGAGATCTTTGATGTCGCGCGAGACGGTGGCTTGCGTCGCTTCGTGTCCCTGCATCTCGAGCAGATGGCAGAGTTCTTCTTGCGAGTGCACGGGCCGCGTCGCGATGAGCGAGAGGATCGCGCGCTGGCGCGTGGTTTTCATACGGGCATACCTCGGAGGTCGGTCAGCAGCGCGACGAGCAGCGCTTTTTGCGCGTGCAGGCGGTTCTCGGCTTGATCGAAGACGACGCTGTGGTCGCCCTCGAGCACGGCTTCGGTCACTTCCTCGCCGCGATGCGCGGGCAGGCAATGCATGAAGATCGCATGCTTGGCGGCCGCGTCCATCAATTCACGGTCGACGCGATAGGGCATGAGCATCGCGGCGTTGCGTTCGGCCAAGTGCTCTTCGCCCATGGAAGTCCAGACGTCGGTATAGACCACGTCGGCCTCGCGCACCGCGCGATTGGCGCTCGTGAATGCACGCGGCGTCGTGTTGTAGGGCCGGCCCAGCTCGTGGAGTTCGGCGAGGAACGCTTCGCTCGGCCGATGCGAGGGCGGCGCGCCGAACGAGACGTGCGCCCCCATCATCACCGCCGCTTGCGCGAGCGAACGTGCGACGTTATTGCGTGCGTCGCCGACGTAGGCGATCCGAATGTCTTCGAGGGTGCCGAAACGATCTTTGATCGTGAGCAGATCGGCGAGCGCCTGACAAGGATGTGCCGCTTCGGAGAGTCCGTTGATGACGGGCACCGTCGCCGCTTTCGAAAAGCGCACGAGCGGTTCGTGCGCGTGCGTCCGCACGAGAATGGCGTCGACGTAACGCGAGAGCGCGCGCGCCGCATCCTCGGGCGTCTCGCGCTTGCCCACCATGAACTCGCTGCCGCCGGCGAAGAGCGCGTGCCCGCCGAGCTGGACCATGCCGACTTCGAACGAGACGCGCGTACGTAACGACGGCTTCTCGAACAGCATGCCGAGGGTCTTGCCGCGCAGCAGCGGCAACTGATCCGACGGGCGCGACGCCTTGAGGTGCGTCGCGAGGCGTAAGATCGTATCGATATCGCCGTGACCGAGATCGGGGACCGTCAGGACGCTGCGGCCGAGCAGCGGCGGACTTGTGGACATCGCCAGCATAATTACGCATATTTATGCACGATTCGCATAAAAATGCAAGCACTTTCTCGTGTGTAACGCGATTGCTCGCTACGAGCCGACCAGACCCGATGCTTCGATTACGCTGAGGCGGCCGCGCGCGAACCGCCGACCAAAGCCTTCAAGCGGCGTGCTTCTTTCTTCCAGCGCGGGGCGTCGTCGTCGCCGGGCGGTTTGAGCGTTTCGGGACGGAAGATCGGTGCGACGAGGTCGCGTCCGAGCACTTTGCCCTCGAAGCGCGCGTCTCCGATCTCGGCGAGCGGGACGTCGACGGTCGCCGAGAAGCCGGTGTCGGGCGTTTCCCACTGCGGGAATGCGGCCGCGACGTCGGGGCGCGCGAGACCCAGCGTGACCTCGTGGCGTTTGCCGTTGCGATCGGCGATCCACATCTGCGTCGGAATCGCACCGTAGTTTCCGATCGTCCAGCCGCGCAAGTTCGTTCTGGTCGCGTCGCCCGTCATCTCGTCGACGGTCACCGAGAAGAGGTATCCGTTGTTGGGATCCGGCGGCGGGCCGCTCGCTTCGCTCTCTTCGTCTTCGCGATAGAGCACGGGCGTGAAGTTGAACTGCGCGACGTCGCTCACGATCGGGATGCGCTCTTTCGAAAACGGCGTGAAGCGCTTGGATTTGTTACCCGTGTGCGTGAGCACGAAGAGCAGGCGCGTGATGCCGAATTCGGCCGCCAGATGCTGTGCGGCGATGAGCTCTTCGTCGGAATCGTTGTGCGCGAAGACGATGTATTTCCAGACGACGGCTTTGTTGCGTTGTTCGCGCGCGCGTTCGGCGGCCCGTTTGAGAAACGCGAGCACCATGTCGACTTCGCCGTTAGTGCGGTATTGCTCGTACGATTCTTGATAGAGGCCGTCGCCGGAGACGAGGATCTCGTCGGGCAGCTCGTCCGGAAAGCGTTCGTCGAACGCAAAATTGCCGTTGGTGATGACGCGCTGGCGTGCGGCCGGCATGATGCGGCTCGTCGCCGCCATGAACGCCGGGAATTCACGGTTGGAGAGCGGCTCGCCCTGACCGCAATACTCGATCCATGAGGGGTGAATTTTTGCCTGCACCAAGGCATGCAAGAGGGCTTCGTATTTTTCGAGCGCGAGCACGGCCGGCATCGGTCGGTTTTTCAACTGCCAGAAGCCGCTGCAACCCGAACACCGCAATTTGCAGGCGAGGGTGGTCTCGACTTGGAGCTTCTGCACGTACCCGGCCGAAAACGTCTGGCCGAACGGTTCGTCGGGGCGGAAGAACGCACACTGCGTGCAGACCAGCGGCCAAGGCGCGACGCCCGCTCGCATCGAGTCGTTGAGATGACGCATGCGCGGGCTGCCGAGGACGTCGCGCATGTCGATCTTGTTGTCGGGACCGATGCGATAAAACTCGACTTGCTCGCCGGCATCGTCTTCGCAAACGAGCGAGCCGTTCGCCTTGATGTAGAGCGTGCGCTGACCCTGGCAATTCATATCTACTCCTCTAATAGGGCGCGTGCCGGGCTTTTTCCCGGCGAATGCGGCACGCGGTGAGACTTTCTTCGGGAGGGAGCGGTCCTAGGCTCGCTCGCTTTCACGCGCGGCGCAGCGTCAGGAGTCGAAAAGCGAGAGCGAGCGATCGGCGACGATTTCGCGCGCGAGCGCGCGCGCCGCGGGTACGTCGGCGTGCTGACGATCGACGAAGATCTTGCGCCAGTACGCTTTGCCCGTGATGCGCGCGATGAGATCGGAGGCTTCGCGCGCGTCGACGAGCCCCACGTGCGTCTTCACGAGCACCGTACCGGCGCGGCCCTCGCTCGAGAGCGGCATCCGGTGCATCGATTGTTCGAGCGTATCGGCCCAGACCGCGTCGCCGAAGCGTTCCCTCAGCCGCGCGAGCGTGGTCTCGAAGAGCGAGAGGTCGTGCTCGGCGTTGAATTCGGCCACCATCGCGTAGCGCGATTCGCGATCGACGATCGCGCGGCCGCCGGCGTCGCTCGCGAAACGAGCCGATTCCAGGACGCGGAAATCGTCCCACGCGAGGAATTCTTCGATCGGGTCGAGCGCGCGAGGATCGGGCCAGACGCGCCGCAGCGCGGCGTGCAGCGAGCGTTCGAATTGCCGGGTCGTATGGTGAAAATAGACCGTCGAGAACATCATGTAGCGCGCGAGTACGAACGACTCGAGCGCGACGATCCCGCGCCCGTCGACGCCGAGAACGGGCTTGCCGAAGCGCTCGAAAACGCGCAGCGATCCGAGCAGCTGATCGGCGTCGTAGCGGCCGCTCGCGACGCCCGTGAAATACGCATCGCGCAGGAGGTAGTCCATGCGATCCGCGTCGAGATTGGGCCCGCTGACGATCTCGCGCAGTACGGGATACGGCGACAGCGGATCGCCGGTGACCAGCGCGAGTACCTGTTCCGAATCGACGCCGATCGCATCGAGCGCGCTCTCGATTTCCGGTAGCGCGACGATCTCTTCGGTGCGTAATTCGTGCCGGCGTTCGAGCACCGCCTCGCTCGCGTGACTGAAGGGTCCGTGCCCGACGTCGTGCAGCAGGAGGCTCGCGCGCAAGAGTTTGCGCTGCGTCTGGAAATCTGCGTCGTCGGTAAAGTAGCCGTCGTCGTGACGGCGCAGCGATTCGAGAATGCGGTCGCCCGTGGCGAGCGCTCCGAGGGCGTGGGTGAACCGCGAATGTTCGGCCGCGGGAAAAGCGAGGTAGGCGAGGCCGATCTGACGCAGCCGGCGCAGGCGCTGCATCACGGCCGTGTCGAGTAACGCGACCTCGTGTCCGTCGAGTTCGATGAAGTGATGGATCGGATCGAAGATGCGTTTGATGGGCCGCACCGACGTGCCGTTGTGAGTCACGGGCGGCCGAGCCTGCCGCCGCGAACGCTTCCGACCGTGACCATTGTGCTCAAATACGGCGGAAACGCGATGGCGGGACCCGGTGAAGCCGATCCGCTGCTCGACGAAGTCGCGGTGCGTGCGAAATCGGGCGAGCGCGTCGTGATCGTTCACGGCGGCGGACCGCAGATCGACGAGGGGCTGCGCGCCGCGGGCATCGCGACCCATCGGATCGACGGCCTGCGCGTCACCGATGCGGCGACGCTCGCGGTAATCGAACGCGTGCTCTGCGGCGAAGTCAACAAAGCGCTCGTGCGGGCGTTGCTGCGCCGGGGCGTCCGAGCGGCCGGCGTGAGCGGCGAGGACGGCGGTCTCGTTCGAGCGCGCGCCGCGACGGCGCGCGACGGCCGCGCGCTCGGATTCGTCGGTGAGATCGCTCGCGTCGATGCGGCGCTGCTCGCAACGCTGCTCGATGGCGGCTTTTTGCCGGTCGTGGCGCCGGTCGCCGTCGACGACGCGGCGTCGACCGCGCTCAACGTCAATGCGGATACGACTGCCGGGGCCATCGCGGGCGCGCTACGGGCCGACGCGTACCTCATCGTCACCGACGTCACGCGCGTGCGCCGCGATGTGAACGATCCGTCCTCGGAGATCGCCCGCATGACGGCGCGCGAAGCGCGAGGGTACCTCGACTCGGGCGCGTTCGAGGGCGGCATGCGGCCGAAGATCGAGAGCGCGCTCGCCGCGCTCGGAAGCGGGGCGAAATCGGTCGTGATCGGCGGGGCGGGTCCGGGCGCCGTAGCGGCGGCCCTTGCCGGGAACGCGACGACGCTGTTCGCACACTAACGAAAAGCGATGGTGTACGATTTCTTGATCGTCGGTGCCGGATTTGCCGGAGCCGTGACCGCGGAGCGTCTCGCGCACGCCGGTGCGCGCGTGCTACTCGTGGACCGGCGCCCTCACGTGGGCGGAAACGCATACGACGAACCGGACGAACACGGCGTCCTCGTGCACCGGTACGGACCCCACGTCTTCCACACCAATGCCGAACGCGTCGTCGGCTATCTCTCGCAATTCACCGAGTGGCGGCCGTACGAGCACCGCGTGCTCGCGCAAGTCGGCGGCGTCCGCTATCCGTTTCCCATCAACCGCACGACGCTCGAACGCGTCTTCGGCCGCCGTTTCGAGGAGCGGGAGGCCGCGACGTTTTTGGAGACGCTGCGCGAGCCGCGCGCCGTCGTGCGCTCGAGCGAAGATCACGTCGTTTCGCTCGTCGGCACCGAATTGTACGACACGTTCTTTCGCAACTATACGCTCAAACAGTGGGGACGTTCCGGCGACCGGCTGTCGGCCGCGGTCGCGGCGCGAATCCCCGTCCGCACGTCGCGCGACGACCGGTACTTTACCGACCGCTTTCAAGCGATGCCGCGCGACGGCTATACGGCGCTCTTCGAGCGGATGCTCGCGGCGCCCGGCATTACGGTGCGGACGGACACATCGTTCGAAGACGTGCGCGACCTCGCGCGGGCCACGCACACGATCTACACGGGGCCGATCGATGAATTCTTCGATCATCGATTCGGTAAACTTCCGTACCGATCGATCCGCTTCGAATTCGAGCATCACGCGCGCGGCCCGGTGCAGCCGGTGGGAACCATCAATTTTCCGGGTGGCGAAGCGTACACGCGCTGCACCGAATTCGGTCATCTGACGGGTTCCTTCGAACACGGCAGCACGCTCGTGCGCGAGTTTCCGGGCTCCTGCGGCGATCCGTACTATCCGATTCCCGCGCCCGAGAACGAGACGCTCTACAAACGCTATGCGGCGCTCGCCCAGACGCGCGACGACGTGACGTTCGTCGGACGGCTCGCGCAGTATCGATACTTCAATATGGATCAAGTCGTCGCGGCAGCGCTCGTCGTCGCCGCGCGACTCGCCTCACGCGCCGCGTAAGACGAAGTCGTACGTCTCGCCGAGCGAATAGCTCGTGCCGTCGTTCGCGACGGCGGCGATGCGCAGGACGTGCGCG
This sequence comes from Vulcanimicrobiota bacterium, assembly GCA_964657315.1. GTDB lineage: Bacteria > Vulcanimicrobiota > Vulcanimicrobiia > Vulcanimicrobiales > Vulcanimicrobiaceae > CAZZUZ01. Next base: position 26,813 of record CAZZUZ010000003.1, on the reverse strand, counting down.
CCCGGACGCAGATGGCGCGTGGGAACGCGCACGCAATACGCGTTTCGCTCGCCCCGCTCGTTCGTGAGGCCGGCGATGCCGCCGAAATACTCCGTGCCGTCGACGATCGCGAAGACGCGCGACGCGCCGTGTGCGGCATCGCGATCCACCGCTTCGCCGCGTGCGACCAGGATCGAGCCGCGTTCGAAATGCGCCTTCGCGCTCGTCCCCGCGCCGTGCATCGCCTCGATTTCGGGACCCGCAACGGCCGTGCGGTCCGACACCGGAAGGTTCGGAAAGAGCTGGGCGGAGGCGACGACGTCGATCTCGCGGTCCAGCTGCGATTCGAAATACTGTCCCGTTTCGGATACGACCGCGAGCGAGAGCCGGTGACGCCCGAGCGGCACGCTCGCATCGAGCGGCCGGATGCCGCGAAAGCCCGCGCCGTTCAACGTGATGTCCGCCAAATTGCGCGCGACGTCGTCACGGGCGATTCCGACGGTTGCCGGCAGATAGGTCTTCGTATCGCCGACGTGCAGCAACACGGCTCGCGCATTGGAATATCCGCCGAGCACCGGCACCACGGCCCAACCGTCGAAGCGCACCGTGCAGCCGATGGGGAATGCGCCCGCGGATGCCGCGTGTGCGGGCAGCAGGGTCGCGTCGAGCGCCGCGATGGAATCGAGCGCACACGGAGCCGTTCCCGCATGACGGGCATAGCCGCGCGGAAATAGCAGCCGCTCGAACGCCACTACCTCGCGCCGCGTTCCCGGAGGTACGCGGTGATGCCCTCCTGCCACGCCGGCACCGGTGCGAGTCCGGCCGCATCCATCGCATCGTGTGCGAGCGCCGAAAATGCGGGGCGCTTCGCGAGCGTCGGAAATTCGCTCGACGTCGTCCTCGCGATCGGCGCGTCGATCTTCGCACGGCGCAAGATCTCGGTGGCAAATTCATACCACGTGCAGTTGCCCGCGTTCGTGACGTGATACGTCCCGAAGCGTTCGGTTTCGACGATGCGGCGTACGGCTTCCGCGACGTGCCGCGTGTACGAGGGCGAGAACGTGATGTCGGTGACCACGCGCAACGGGTCGCCGCGTTCGGCGGTCGTGAGGATCCGTTCGATGAAGGTGTAGCCTTTGGTACTGCTGCCGCGAATTCCGTACAGCCCGCTCGTGCGGATCACGTACGCGCGCTCGAGGTTCCGGCGCACGAGCAGCTCGCCCGCGAGCTTCGAGATGCCGTAGGCGCTGAGCGGACGGGCCGGCGCGTCCTCGGCATACGGGGATGTCGCGTCGCCGTCGAAGACGTAATCCGTACTGACGTGCGCGAGCGCGACGCCCGCGACCGCGCATTGCGCCGCGAGCTGATCGACGGCGAGCGCGTTGACGGCGAACGCGCGGTCGGGCCGCGTCTCGCAGAGTTCGACGTTGTGGAACGCCGCGGTGTTGATGATGAGATCGGGCTTATGGCGCGCGATCAATTTCGAGATCGCGCTCGGCGCCTCGATGTCGAACATCTTGTGATCGACCCCGACGGGCGAGAGATCGGCGAAGGCGCCCATGAGATCGGAGCCGAGCTGACCCGAAGCTCCGACGATCGCGACGCGCATCGCCCGGGTCAGCCTTTTCCGGCGACGGCGAGACCGGAACGTTCGCGATCGGCGGCGATCAGATTCGCCGCGAGATGCAGGCTTTCGAACTGACCGGCGTCGGTCCACCAGCCGTCGAGGACGTCGTAGTACAGATCGTTCGACTTGATGTACGCGTTGTTGACGTCGGTGATCTCGAGTTCGTTGCGTGCGGACGGTTTGAGCGTTCCGATGAAATCGAAGACTCGCTCGTCGTAGAAGTAGATGCCGGTCACCGCGAACTTGCTCTTGGGCGCGTTCGGCTTCTCTTCGATGTTGACGATCTTGTCGCCGACGATCTCCGGTACGCCGAAACGCTCGGGATCGGCGACTTCTTTGAGCAGCAGGCGCGCGCCGGAGGGCTGCGCCGCGAACGCTTGCGCGTACGGCGTGATGTCGTCCTGGATGATGTTGTCGCCGAGAACCACGCAGATCCGGTCCCCGTCGGCAAAATGTTCGCAGAGGCGCAACGCGTCGGCGATTCCGCCCTCGCCTTCCTGGTAGGTGTAATTGATGTGCTTGAGGCCGAACTCGCGCCCGTTGCCGAGCAGACGCAAAAAGTCGCCGGCGGAATTCCCGCCCGTCACGATCATGATCTCTTCGATGCCCGCGCCGCACAGCGTCTCGAGCGGATAGTAGATCATCGGCTTGTCGTACACCGGGAGCAGGTGCTTATTGGTCACCTTCGTGAGCGGACGCAGCCGCGAACCGAGGCCGCCCGCGAGAATAATGCCCTTCATCTACGCACCCCTTTCGGCGTATTGACGCTTGTAGTAATCGGCGAATTCACCATCTTTGATCGGGCGCCACCACGCTTCGTTCTCGCGGTACCAGGCGACCGTATCGGCCAACCCCGATTCGAAGTCGTGCGCGGGCTTCCAGCCCAGAGCCCGTGTCTTGCCGCTGTCGAGCGCGTAGCGGCGATCGTGGCCCGGGCGGTCGAGGACGTGTTCGACGTGCGTCTCGTACGAACGTCCGCAGAGCTCGAGCAGGCGGCGCGTGATCTCGATGTTCGTGCGCCCGTTGCCGCCGCCGACGTTGTAGACTTCACCGTCGTCGCCCCGTTCGAGTACGCAGAGAATGCCGCTCGCGTGATCCTCCGCATGCAGCCAGTCGCGTACCTGCAGGCCGTCGCCGTACACGGGCACTTTTTTGTCATCGACGAGATTGGTGACGAAGAGCGGGATGAGCTTCTCGGGATATTGCCGCGGACCGTACGTGTTGGAACCGCGCGTGACCACCACGGGCGTTCCGTACGTGGTGGCATAGGCGAGCACTTGGAGGTCGCCGCCTGCCTTGCTCGCGGCGTAGGGCGAACGCGGTGCGAGCGGATCGCCTTCGCGGGATTCCCCGCTCGCGACGTGGCCGTAGACTTCGTCGGTCGAGACCTGCAGATAGCGTGCGATCTTGTGTTTGCGTACCGCTTCCAGCAGCACGTGCGTGCCCAGGATGTCGGTCCGTAGGAATTCTTCCGGAGCCAGGATCGAGCGGTCCACGTGGGTTTCGGCCGCGAAGTTCACGATCGCGTCGACGCTGCCGGCCGAAGCGATCGCCGCCTCGACCGCCTCTGCGTCGCAGATGTTCGCATGGACGAACCGGTAGCGGGCGTCGTGCTCGACGTCCGCGAGGTTGGCCGGATTGCCGGCGTACGTCATGGCGTCGAAATTGAGGACGCGAACGTCCGGACGGTCGCGCAGGACCGCACGAACGAAGGTCGAGCCGATAAAACCGAGTCCACCGGTGACGAGCCAAGTCTTCAAAGGTCGATTCTTTCTGACGTTTGCGCTACGTGCGAATCTTGTAGCCGGGCGAGTCGATCGAGAGGTTCTCGCTGTAGCACGGATCGCCCGCGGTCCTCGTCGCCCAACGCTTCTCCATCGTCTCGATCTCGCGTACGAACCGCGCGTGTTTGGCCGGCGTGTCCTCGCTGCCGCGGCTCTTGGATTCGAAATGATAGAGCTGTACGTGTGGCAGGTACACGTTATTGTATCCGGCGTCGCGAACCTTGAGACAGAGATCGACGTCGTTGAACGCGACGGCGAGGGATTCGTCGAATCCGCCGACCTCATCGAAGACCGAGCGGCGCATCATCACGCAAGCCGCCGTGAGCGCCGAATAATTGTTGATCGCGCGCAACATACCGAAGTAGCCCGGATGGCTACGCGGATAGTCTTTGTGGCCGTGGCCCGCGACGCCGCCGAGTCCGACGATGACGCCCGCGTGTTGAACGGTATTGTCGGGATAGAAGAGCAGCGCGCCGACCACGCCGATCGAAGGTCGCTGGGCCTGTTCGACCATCGCCTCGAGCCAGTCGGAGGTGATGACTTCGGTATCGTTGTTCAGAAAGAGCAGGTACTCCGACGACGACTGCGCGACCGCGTAGTTGTTGATGCTCGAGAAATTGAAGGGATGGTCGTACCGCAGCACGCGCACGCGATCGTCGCGCTGCGCCCACCCTTCGAACGTCCGCAGCGACGCACGATCCGTGCTGCCGTTGTCGACGAGCAGCACCTCGAAATCGCCGTAGCCGTCGCGCTCGAAGATCGAGCGCAGGCAGCGGTCGACGTCGGCGCCGTGGTCGCGCGTCGGAATGATGATCGAGATCGGGGCCTTCTTCGTGATCTCGTAACGGACGATGTAGACGCCCGGGACGTCTTCGGAGCGTTCGACGCGGCCCGGTTCGCCGCGGCGCTCGATGGCTTCGGCGACGGCGCGTGCGCCCGCGATAGCCGCATACGGTTTCGCGGTGGCGGAACCCGCGGTCGAACCCGAATGAATGCGCCAGTGATAGAGTACGCGCGCAATGTGCCTGACGTTCGTCGTCCGCTCGCTGAAGCGCAGCGCGAAATCGTGGTCCTGACTGCCTTCGAAGCCCGCCCGAAAACCGCCGATGTCGTTTGCGATCGAGCGCCGGTAGACGCCGAGATGGCACGTGTACATGCGCGAGAGGAACGAATCGGGACACCAGTCGGGCTTGAAGTGCGGCTCGCGCAGTTCGCCGTCGTCGCCGAGCTTGTCCTCATCGGAGTACAACATGTCGGCTTCCGGATGATCGTTCAGTTCTAAAGCGAATTCGAAGAGTGCGTCGGCGGTGAGGGTGTCGTCGTGATCGAAGAGCGCGACGAAGTCGCCCGTCGCGATCGAGAGCGCCGAATTGCTCGCGTGCGAGATGTGCCCGTTCTCTTTACGGAAGACGTACGCGATGCGCGCGTCGGCTTCGGCGTACTCGCGTACGACCTCGCGAACGCGCTCGGACGGCGATGCGTCGTCCGCGATGCAGAGCTGCCAATAGGGATATGCCTGCGCGATCACCGAGTCGATCGCTTTGCGCAGGAGCGTCTCGTCGGTTTCGTAGGTCGGCATCAGGATGCTGAAGACCGGCTTGTACGGCATGAATTCCGAAATCTTGCGCAGCCGCGGCACGTCGCCGTCGCGTACCGCGTGCGTATCGAGCCAGCGCTGGTAGGGATCGCTGCGCTCGCGCGAATTGCGTTCGGCCGTCAATAATTCGAGGTAATTCTCGCGCTCGGCGTCGATCTTGCGCAACTCTTCGTAGAGCGCCGCACGGTCGGGATCGCGTCGGGCCGCTTTCTTGTCGAAGCCGGTCGAAAGGAGTTCCCTGCGCAGATCGAGTCGATTGCGGGGCTTGCGGCCACGCGTCGCCAGGCTTTTGAGGTCGAGCATCAGCCCGCGAACCTGAGCGAACTTGCTCTCCTCGATGACGCGATAGGCAAACTCGAGTTCTTCCAGGCGTTTCTTCGCGTTTTCGAGTTCCGAGAGCCGATCGAAGAGTTCGGTCGTGTCGCTAACGTCCATGTAACATTTCTTGGCGTGGCCGCGTCGGGAGCTGCAAGCGGTGCAGTCTCCAGACCCCCGGCGTCGAAACGACTCGTAAACCGGGTAGTTTTGTACGAGACTTTCCCCTACGACGACCCAGCCCGACCGCCTCTTTTGCGAGGTTCTCGCCCTCGCCATCGCTTGGAGCCCGCCGACTTTCGTGATCAACCCACGCCTCAAGGCTTATCCCGCGCCCGTTGCAGCGGACGAAGACGTATCGGCCGGGACGAGCCATTGGTTCATGCTCCAAATGGTCGGCACGGGCAAGCGCGTCCTCGAGTTCGGGTGTGCGTCCGGATACATGTCGGCGCGGTTGAAGGAAGCGGGCTGCCACGTGACCGGCGTCGACGTCGACGTCGAAGCGCTCGAGGCGGCGCGCGCGATCTGCGACGAGGTCATCGACGCGGACTTGGACCTCCAGCCTCTCGCCCGGATCGTTCCGGACGTCGCGTACGACGTGCTGGTTTTCGGCGACATCCTCGAGCATCTGCGCGACCCATGGCGCGTGCTCGACGATTCGCGGCGTTTCGTTGCGCCGGGCGGTTACGCGGTGCTCTCGATTCCCAACGTCGCGCACGGGTCGGTCCGGCTCAAACTGCTCCAGGGGAATTTCGACTATTCCGAACTCGGCATCCTCGACGATACCCACCTGCGATTCTTCACGCTCAAAACGGTCGAAGAACTCTGTCTGCGTTCGGGCTATCGAATCGAAGCGATCGAACGCACGAAGGTTCCGCTCTTCGCCGAGACTCCGCTGACGCCGGCGTCGCGCGAAATGATGTTCGATCCCGAGTTGATCGATCAGATACGCCGCGATCCCGAACACGACACGCTGCAGTTCGTCCTGCGCGTTACGCCGCTCGACGATGCGCAAAAATTCGAAACCCTGGCAAAGGAACTCGCTTCGGCACGCGACCGCCTGCGCGATGTCGAGACCACGGCTCGTCTCTCGCAGGAAGCCTACGAAGAAGTCGAAGCCGAACTCGACGCGCGCGAGCGCGGGTCTCGCATGTCGGGCGGCTCCGAGATTCCGGTGCTCGCCGTGCCGGCCGTCGAGGACGGTGATACGCGGCGCTCCTCGAACGGACGCGGCCGCGGCAAGACGATCTCCGCACGCGCGATCAAACGCGCCGAGGCGTTCGCCGCGGACAACGAACGTGTCAGAGCCGAACTCGCCGCAGTTTCCGCGGCACGGATCGATCTCGCCGAAGAGCTCACCGCCGTGCTCGCACTCAACGACGCGCTCAGAGACGATCTCGAGGGCGAGCGTCGCCGTCGCCGCGACCTCGAAGCCGATGGCAAAGAATTGCAAAACGCGAACGCCGTGCTGCAGCGAGAACTCGAATCGGTCGCAAAAGAACGCTCGCGAGCCGCCGGTCTGCTTCGCGCGGCCCAGGACAAACTCGCCGACGTGAAGCTCGAGCACGCGTCGTGCGGCGAGCGCGAAGCGGAGAACGCGAAGTTCCGCGAGACGATGACCGCCGCAGTTCGCCGCTTCCTGCACTACGCACAGAGCGAACTCGCGAGCGTTCAGGCTCGCACGGCGGAGATCGACGCCGCGATCGTCGCCGTCCAAGGCAGCAAGTTGTGGCTGATCAAGCGCGCGCTCGGGAAGCTCCGCCGATAGACGACCGCGAGCGGCTCGCGTGGCTGCGTCCGCTCGTCTACGAAATGCGCGACCGGCTGCGGCGCATCGAACTCAGTCGTTTCTGGCAGATCCGTAACGCCTTCTTCGCGATCAAACACCGCCTCGGGTTTTCTTCGGACTCCTCGTGGGACGTCTTCGAAATCCCGCCCGCGTACGCTGCGATCCTCGACGAAGCGGATCCGTACGCGGCGTGGCGCGCGCGCAACGATCCGCGGCCGGGCGACCTCGCGCAGATGCGCCGGGCCGCGGCCGCGTTCGCGAATGCGCCTTCGTTCGGCGTCGTCGTGTGCGGCGAAGCGGGGGCCGCCTACGACGACACGCTGGTCTCCCTGCGGCAGCAGGCGTATCCGCACTGGCGCGCGGTCGGCGAGCACGATCGCAGCGCCGATTTCGTGACGTACGTCGATGCGGGCGACCGTCTCGCGCCCGACGCGCTGTTCGCATACGCCGTCGAGATCGCGGCGGCGCCGGACGTCGACGTGGTGTACGCCGATGAAGATTCGCTCGGCCCGGACGGCCTGCGTGCGCAGCCGCAATTCAAGCCCGACTGGTCGCCCGAGACCTTGCTCTCGCGAGACTACGTCGGTAAGGCCGTCGCCTTCCGGTCGACGCTGCTCGACCGCACCGGCGGCCTGCGCCCGCACTTCGGCCCCGCCGCGCGCTACGACCTCACCCTTCGAGCGACGGAAGTCGCGCGTACGATCGCGCATGCGGCGCGGATCGTCTATCACGGCCGAATCGCAGCGCCGCCCGACGTCGATTCGACGTATACCGAACGTGCGCGAGAGGCGATCGCCGAGGCGCTGGAGCGCCGGGGCGAAGCCGGCCGGCCGCAGCCGACCGGCCCGTCGACGTTCGTCGTCCGTTATGCAATCGCTAGCGCCGGCAAGGTCAGCATCCTGCTGCCGACGCGCGACCATCCGGCCGACCTCGAACGCTGCCTCACGTCGCTCTTCGGGCGCACCACGTATCGGAACTTCGAACTCTTGCTCGTCGACAACGGCACGGCCGACGCCGCAGCGCTCGCGGTCATCGAACGCTTTCGTGCGGCAGACGCACGTATGCGCGTGCTGCCGATGGACGTGCCCTTCAATTATTCACTGCTCAACAATAGGGCCGCGCGTCAAGCGTCGGGCGAGTACGTCGTCTTGCTCAACAACGACACCGAAGTCGTGACGCCGGATTGGCTCGAGGCGATGATGGAGCAGGCGCAGCGGCCGCAGATCGGAGCGGTCGGCGCGCACTTGCTCTACCCCGACGGATTCGTACAGCACGGCGGCGTGGTGCTGGGCATCGGCGGGGTTGCGGGTCACAGCCATCGCGGCGTCGCGCCGGGAGCCGCCGGCTATTTCGAAGCCCTGCGCACCGCAACGAATTACGCCGCGGTCACGGCGGCCTGTTTGATGGTCCGTAAAGCCGTTTTCGACGAAGCCGGCGGCCTCGACGAAACGCTGACCGTCGCGTTCAACGATGTCGATTTTTGCCTGCGCGTCTTACGCGCGGGTTACCGGAACGTCTGGCTGCCGCACGTCGTTCTGACGCACGGCGAATCGCGCAGCCGCGGCCACGATGTCGGTTTGCGTAAGACACACCGCAGCCTCGTCGAGCAGCGCCTGATGATGCGACGTTGGGACGGCATCATCGCACACGATCCGTACTACAGCCCGCATCTCACGCGACTCGACGAATCGTATGCGATTCGCGTCGAAGCGTAGCTACGACGTCGCGGTGACGAGTTCGAGCGCGGGCGCGTGCATGTTCTCGCGATAGTGACCGATCACGCTCGCCGGATCGCCGTCTTCGACGACCGATCCGTCGCGCAGCCAGATCACGCGGTCGCACGATGCCTCTAGAAACGTGAGTTCGTGTGACACGACGACGATCGTCGCGTGCTCGCTCCAGAGTTCTTGAATGCGCGCGGTAGACTTCGTTCGGAAGCGTTCGTCGCCGACGGAGAGTACTTCGTCGAGCAGCAGAATCTCGGGATGCGAGTCGGTCGCGATGGCGAAACCGAGGCGGCCGTTCATGCCGGAGGAAAGCGATTTGAGCGGCTGATGCGCGCGGTCGGTGAGTTCGGCGAAGTCGAGGATCGCCGGGAGACGCTCGCGCATGTGTTCTTGCGAAAAGCCGAGCAGCACGCCGTAATAGACGACGTTTTCTTGAACCGAGAGGTCGGGTTCGAAGCCCGCGCCGAGTTCGATGAGCGGCGCGATGCGGCCGTGCACTTTCACGGTGCCGGCCGTCGGCTGCAGGATGCCGGTAATGACCTTGAGCAGCGTCGATTTGCCGGAGCCGTTGGCACCGATGAGACCGATCTTCTCGCTGCGCGCGACGCGCAGGTTGATGTCGCGCAGCACTTGGCGCCGGCTCGGCGCGCTGTAACGGCCGCGCAGCGCGTGAATGAGCATGCCCTTGAGGTCGTAATTGAATTCTTCTTGCGTCCGCCGGAAGAGGTCGACGCCCGCGATCTCGATCGAATCGCCGATCATAGCAAATCCATGAAATCGTTTTTGCGCGCGAAAAAAATCGCAGCGCCGATCGCGGCGACGACGACGCCCAGCAGCAAACTGCTGCCCATCAGACGCAAGTCGGGAGTATTGGGCGCGAGCGCGAGCTGCCGGATGCTCTCGACCGTGAACGAGAGCGGATTCGCTTCGAGATAGGGCCGCACGCGTTCGGGAACTATGGAAGCGGGATAGAAGATCGGGCTCGTCATCCAAACCATGAACAGTACGATGTCGTACATGTACGGCAGATCACGAAAATAGACGTAGAGCGCGCTGACGACGAGTGCGAAACCGATCGTCGTGAGCAAGAGGCCGAGCAACGGAACGGTGAGCGCCGCTACGTTGACGATGCTATGGCTCTTATATAACGTGATCGCGGCTAAGAGCAGCAACGGTCCGACGCAGAACTGGAACGCGTTCGACGCGACGAACGCCATCGGAAAAAGACTGACCGGTAGCTTGACCTTGTTGAGCAATCCGCCGTTGCTCACCACGCTCGTGAGCGCTTGCGCCGACGTCTGCGAGAAGAAGTTGAGGACGAACAAGCCGATCATCGTTGCGAACACGTAGTTCGCGATCGAATTGCCGTAATACGACGAAAAGGTCGTACCGAAAATCAAACTGTAGATGCCCGTCATTAAAACGGGATTAGCGAGCGACCAAAAAACCCCGAGAATCGATCCCCGATAACGCGTTTTCAGCGTTCGGGAAGCGAGCATTCGCAGCAATTCGTAGTAACGGCGCTGGTGCGTCCACCGGTCTTCGGCAGCCGGAAGCGGGCGGTAGCTCGTCTCTGCGACGCTAAACGGCGTCACGCTTTTCTTCCGTTACGTGGCGCTTGGGGCATCCGGGATTCATTGAGGGTGAGGTTCTGCTCCCATCTTGCGAACGTCCTGTTCTGGGCCTCGCATCCGACGTAAATCGCAGGTGCAGGAGAAGGTCGCGAACCGCGAGGACCAAACGCACGTGTTAGCCCCCGATAACGCACGTGCGCGCTTCGCGCGATTCTCCAGTGCGCGCAGCGAATGTCCGCTCTGCGGCTCGAACGACGTCGTCTACGATTTCGTGCTGCAACGCATCGCCTTTTCGCAGTGCTCGGATTGCCGGCTGCTCCTGCGAACGCAAGGCGTGGCCTCCGTTTCCGCCGCCACCGGCATCAAGGACGCCCCCGTGACCGACGTGCTCGCGGCCGTTCATGCGTATGCGGGCAAAGCCGCTGCGAGCGTGGCGATCGTCGGCTCCGAAGCGGGCGCGCGCGTGGGCGGGATCGAGGTTCGGTTACCGTCGGCAATCGGTGCCGGCGAACGCTTCGAAGCGATTTTGGTCGCGGGCGGCGTGGGCGGCAGCGATCCGCTCGACACGATGGAGCTGCTCAAGAATCACCTCGAGCCCGGCGGAACGATCGCGTTCATGCTGCCCTCGACTTCGTCGAACGATGCTCGCCGCGAGCGCAACCGCTGGCGGCCGCTGCTCTCCTCGAGCCGCTATTATTTCAACCCTGACAATTTACAGCTACTCGCCACGCGCGCCGGCCTCGGCGACTTCGTGACCTACGTCGACGCGCGCGACGTGCGATCCGCTCCGGGTAAAGTTCTCGCGGCGTACTTTCGCTCGAACTTCGTGCTGCTCGCGCGGCCGGTCGTACGGTCGCCACAGCGCACGCTCTCGGTCATCTTTCCGGTCTTCAACGAAAAAGCGACGGTCGTCGAGTCGCTCACGCGCGTCATCGAAAAAGACATTCCGGGCGTGGATATGGAGATCGTGGTGGTCGAAAGTAATTCGACGGACGGTTCGCGGGCGCTCGTAGAAAAGTTTCGCGACCATCCCAAAGTCCGGCTCGTCTTCGAAGACCGGCCGCGTGGAAAAGGCTACGCCGTGCGCACCGGACTCAAACACGCGACGGGCGAGGTCGTGCTGTTTCAAGACGCCGATCTCGAATACGACGTGCGCGACTACGACGCGCTGGTCGCACCGCTGTTTGAGATGCGGCGGAATTTCGTGCTCGGCTCGCGGCACAATCCCAAGGGCGCGTCTTGGAAGATTCGCGAATTCGCGGACCAGCCGCTGGTCGCGACGATCGCGAACCTCGCGCATCAAGTGCTGCTCGCCATGTTCAACGTCATCTACAAGCAGCGGCTCGTCGATCCGTTTACGATGTACAAGGTCTTCCGCCGCGATTGTCTCTACGGCTTGAGCTTCGAGTGCAACCGGTTCGACTTCGATTTCGAGATCAACATCATGCTGCTGCGCAAGGGCTATCAGCCGATCGAGATTCCGATCAACTATCTCTCGCGTTCGTTCAGCGAGGGCAAGAAGGTATCATTCTTCGGCGACCCGCCGACCTGGGTTCGCGCGATGCTCAAGCTGCGCCGCAGCCCGCTCTACCGGGGCCTAGCGCCGCGCACCTAGAGCGAGAAGCCCGCGGCTTCCGCGTCGCGGTGGAACATCTTGACCGTGTCGAGCGAATACTCGTTCAAGTCTTTGCCGACGAGGTCGAGCTTGGCTAGGATGTCGTGCGTGGCCGTAATGACGTGCACGCCCGCTTCGTTTGCGTGAAAGACGTTGAGCAGTTCGCGCGGGCTCGCCCAGATGAGTTCGAGCTTCGGGTTGTGTGCCATCGCCGCGACGCTCTCACGCATGATCGGCATCGGGTCGCGGCCCGTGTCGGCTACGCGGCCGGCAAACACCGAGACGTAGGCGCCCGGGCTCTCGGCGAGCGCTTCCGTAACGGCCTTCACCTGCTCCACGGTCATGAGCGCCGTGACGTTGAGCTTGACGCCGCTGACGCTGAGCTCGCGTACGAGGTCGTTCGTCGATTCGCCCTTGGTGTTGGTGACGGGAATCTTGACGTAGACGTTTTCGCCCCAGGTAGCAATTCTTAGCGCCTGACGGTGCATCTCGGCCCGGTCGTCGGCGAAGACTTCGTAGGAGATCGGGCGGCCGCCGATGATGCCCAGGATCTCACGCGCGAAGGCTTCGTAGTCGGAGATTCCGGCCTTGCGCATGAGGGTCGGATTCGTAGTGAAACCCGCGATGCGCGAATCGCTCGCGAGCTTTGCGATGCCGGCCGAATCGGCTCCGTCGGCGAAGAGTTTTACGTTGAGTTGGTCGACGGTCGTCATCGTGCTCCGCTATCGGTGAGAATCCAGCGAGCCGCTTCGACGATCGAGACGACCCGGGCGTTTGGTTT
>CAZZUZ010000003.1:0-14015 GCA_964657315.1 Vulcanimicrobiota bacterium | reverse complement strand
CTCGGCGGCCCGTTCGCGCCAATCGCGATCGATCAGCACCGTCTTGCAGCCAGCCGCTTTGCCGGCGTCGACGTCGCGCCAGCGATCGCCGACCATGTAGCTCTCGGCGAGATCGACGCCCCAGCGACGGCCGCCTTCGACCAGCATTCCCGGCAGCGGCTTGCGGCAGTCGCAGCGATCGGCGTTGTCGTGGAAGCAAGCGATGAGATCGTCGAGACCCAGCTCGTCGACGACGCGCCGGTTGATCTCCGTCGCAACGTGCGCCGCAAGGGTGCCGCGCGCGACGTCGGGTTGGTTGGTTACGCAGATCGTACGAAACCCGGCGTCGCGCAACAGACCGACGCTTTCCTTCGCTCCGGGTTCGAAGCGCAGTTCGTCGAGCGACTGCGGCGGATAGGGCTGTCCGTCGCGGACGATCGCCGTATTGAGGACCCCGTCGCGATCGAGAAAAGCGGCGCGCTGCATCAGTGGGAGGGGACGACTTCTTCCCACTTCGTCGCCGCGGATTTGAGCGCGGGATGCGAGACGAAGAGGTGCCAGACGATCGCCTGAAAAGCTTCGGAGTGCGGCGTCACGTGTGCGGCGTTGACCGTGGGGACGATGACGCAGGCGTCTGCGACTTTCGCCGTATAGCCGCCGTCGCGGCCCACGATGCCGAGCACCGGAGCGCCGACGGTTTTCGCGTATTCGATCGCGCGCACGAGGTTGGGACTGACGTTGCGTTCGAGGTCGCCGCCGCCGACCGAGAGTACCAGGATCGCATCGGTCTTCAGAAGCTTGCTCACTTTTAACCAGGCGTTGAAGACGGTCTCCCAGCCTTCGTCGTTCGTGCGCGCGGTCAGTTCGGACACGTTGTCGGTCGGCGCGTAGGCCTCGATGTTCGCGAGCTTGCGAAAGTCGTTGACGGCATGGCCCGCGTTACCGGCGCTGCCGCCGACGCCGAGGATGAAGAGCCGGCCGCCGCGCGACTTCAAGTCGGCGAGCTGGGCGACGACGGCTTCGATCGCGTCGGTGTCGATCCGGCTCGCGACTTCGGAAACTTCAGCGATGAACTCTTTTGCGAACACAAGTCATCCTTATTATGCGGGGCGCTCGTCGCGCAGAAAGTTTTCGGTTTCGGCCAAGCCTTCGGGCGAGCCGATTTCGAACCATCGCTCGCCGCAAGGAAACGCTCGCAACTCACGCCGTTCGATCGCCGAGCGGTGAACGCTCGCGAGATCGAAGGCCGCCTCTCCGGCGAACGCCTCGAACGCGCGAGCGCGAAAGACGTTGATGCCGTAGTCGATGTGCGTCATCGTGCCCGGTTCCGCATTCTTGTCGTACGCGATGACGCGATCTTCCTGCACCTTCACGTTGCTCGGCAGCCAGCGATCGCGATTTTCGAAGACGGACATGACGCCCGCATCGTGCGGCTGCAAGGCCGCTACGACTTCCGCCGGATCGCACTGGAGCAGCGCGTCGCCGTAGACGGTCACGAACGCGTCGCCCAGATGCTGGAGCGCGGCCGCGACCGCGCCGCCCGTACCTCGCGGAGCGGCGCCGTCGTCGCTGTAGCGCACGTGCAGTCCGTAACGCGATCCGTTTCCGACAAACGTCTCGATCGCATCGGCCCGATATCCGACGAGTAAGACGACGTCGCGCGCGCCGCTGCGCGCGAGCCAGCGCAATTGATGATCGATGAACGGGACGCCGTCGACCGGAATGAGCGCCTTGGGCAGATCGCCCGCGATCGCGGCGATGCGCGTTCCTTTTCCGCCGGCGATGATTGCTACGGGCAGCACCGCGCGAGTGTTGCCGGAGGAATTGCCGGAACTCCTTCGCATCTCGGAGCACGATGCGTATCGCGATCGTCGGTCTCTGGCACCTCGGCACGGTCATGAGCGGTGTTCTCGCCGGCGCCGGCCACGACGTCGTCGCCGTCGATGAAACCGTGACGATTGCGGGGCTGCGCCGCGGCGAATTGCCCGTTGCCGAGCCCGGTCTGCGCGAACTCATCGCGCAGGAGACGGCGCGCGGTTCGCTCCGATTCGCGGACGATCCGGCGGCGCTCGCGGACCGGGAGATCGTGTGGTTCGCGTACGATACGCCCGTCGGCGACGACGGACGCGCGGACGTCGAATCGGTCGTCGCGCGCATCGTCGCGGCGCTCGCGCACGTCGAGGATTCCGCGCTCTGCGTCGTCTCGTCGCAGCTGCCGGTCGGGTCGATCGCGCAATTGGAACGCCGGGCGCGAGACGCCGGCTACGATCGCTTGCGCTTCGCGTGCATTCCCGAGAATCTGCGGCTGGGCAAGTCGATCGCGTATCTGCGCGCGATCGACCGCTTCGTGGCCGGCGTCCGCAGCGACGCCGATGCCGACGCGATCCGCGCCGCCCTCGCGCCGCTGACGACGAACGTCGAGATCGTATCGGTCGAGAGCGCCGAGATGACCAAACACGCGCTCAACGCCTTTCTCGCGACGTCGGTAGCATTTATTAATGAGCTCGCCGGACTCTGCGAACTCGTCGGTGCGGACGCCCGTGAAGTCGAGCGCGGGCTCAAGACCGACATGCGCATCGGCAAACTCGCGTACGTTCGAGCGGGCGGACCCTATGCCGGCGGTACGCTCGCACGCGACGTCGCGTTCGTTATCGACAAAGAGCGCGAATACGGATTGGAGCCGCGTTTCTTCGAAGGCGTGCGCAGCGCCAACGACTATCACGGCAGCTGGATCGAACGCCGCTTCACCGCGACGGTCGGCGATCCCAAGGGGAAGCGCGTCGCGTTGCTCGGACTCGTCTACAAGCCCGGCACCGACACGCTGCGCGCCTCGGTCGCGCTCGCGTTCGCCCGCTGGGTCGTCGCGCACGGCGGGACCGTCGCGGGCTACGATCCGGCGATCGCGTCGAGCCGTCCCGAACTCGACGGCATCGTGGAGGTTCGTCCGTCGGCCGCCGCGGCACTCGAAGGCGCCGATGCCGCGTTCTTGACGACCGAGTGGCCGGAATTTAAGGACCTAACCGCTTCGGCGTTTCTCGATGCGATGCGGGAGCCCGTGGTGTTCGATCCGGGCAGGTTTCTCGCAGACCCGATTCAAAATGACGGGCGCCTTCGCTATTTCGCGATCGGCGTCGGCGAAAGAAACTGATGGAATCGCAAGTTTTAACCGGCCGCAGGGCGGTCATCACGGGAGGTAACCGGGGGTTCGGCCTCGCCGTCGCGCAGGCGTTCGCACGGGCCGGCGCGTCGCTCGTACTCACGGCTCGCGATGCGGCCGAACTCGACGCCGCACGCGCTTCGCTTCGCAGCGAGATACCGGGCGCGAGCGTCGAGGTGTTCCCCGGCGACGTCTCTCTCGAAGTCGACGTCGACCGGCTCGCGGAATTCACCGCGCGGCTCGGCGGTGCCGACGTGCTCGTGTGCAACGCGGGCGTGTACGGTCCCAAGGGTCCGATCGAATCGATCGATTTCACGGCGTGGGCGCAGGCGATCACGATAAATCTCTCCGGCGTCGTGCTCTGCGTTCGCGCGTTTGCGAAGCAGCTGCGCGCGCGGCCGAACGGCAAGGTCATCGTCCTCTCGGGCGGCGGCGCGACGAAGCCGATGCCGAATTTGAGCGCGTACGCGGCTTCGAAGGCTGCGGTGGTCCGCTTTGCGGAGACGCTCGCCGAGGAGTGGCGCGACTACGGCATCGACGTCAATTCGGTCGCGCCCGGCGCGCTCAATACGCGCCTGCTCGACGAAGTGCTCGCGGCGGGCCCCGGCGTCGTCGGTCAAGCCTTCTACGACGCATCGATCAAACAACGCGATACGGGTGGCGCACCGCTCGAACGCGGTGCCGCCCTCTGCACGTACCTCGCGTCGCACGAGAGCGACGGCATCACGGGCAAACTGATCAGCGCGATCTGGGATCCGTGGGAGCGTTTCGACGCTCTGCGCGACGATCTCGCGAACAGCGACGTGCTGACGCTGCGCCGCATCGTACCCGAAGAACGGGGTCTCGCATGGTAGCGCCGCTGCGCGTCGGGATCGTCGGCTGCGGATTCATCGGCGACAAGCGGGCGAAGTCGCTTCCGCAGGGCGCGCTGCGGCTCTGCTGCGATAGCGACGCCGGCCGGGCTCAGGCTTTGGCGGCGCGTTACGGGGCTCGAGTTACGACGAGTTGGGAAGAAGCGGTCGCCAGCGACGCGATCGACGCCGTCGTCGTTGCGACGACCCACGATCTGCTCGCGCGAATAACGACGGCCGCGGCACGTAGCGGCAAGCACGTGATCGTCGAAAAGCCCGCCGCGATCGCCGCGAGCGAACTCGACGGCGCGATCGAAGCCGCGAAGGCGACGGGCGTCAGCGTCCGCGTCGGTTTCAATCACCGCTATCACCGCGCGTTTCAAAAGATGCGCGAGGTCGTCGATTCCGGCGTGCTCGGGCCGCTGACGCATTGCCGCGCGCGCTACGGACACGGCGGCCGGCCGGGTTACGATCGCGAGTGGCGTGCCGTCCGCGCGATCTCGGGCGGCGGCGAGGCCATCGATCAAGGTATGCACGTGATCGATCTGGCGCGCTGGTTTCTGGGCGATTTCACGGACGTTCACGGTTTTGCCGAAACGTACTTCTGGGACATGCCGGTCGAGGATAACGCGTTTCTGCTCATGCGCACGCAGCGACGCCAGGTCGCGATGCTGCACGCTTCGTGGACCGAGTGGAAAAACACGTTCTCGTTCGAACTCTACGGCCGCGACGGCAAGCTCGACGTGACGGGCCTCGGCGGCAGTTACGGGACGGAACGGCTGGCGTACTACAAGATGCTGCCCGCAATGGGTCCGCCCGAGACGACCATCTGGGAATATCCGATGGCGGACGAATCGTGGCAAGCCGAATATGCGGCGTTTCTCGACGACGTCGCGGCGAAGCGGACGCCCGATCCGGGACTCGCGGACGCGCGCGCGGCGCTCGTCATCGTCGAGAAGCTCTACTCCGGAGACGCGAAATGATCATCGCGCGCAGTCCGCTGCGGATCTCGCTCGGCGGCGGCGGCACGGACCTGCCGTCGTACTACGGCGAACACGAAGGCTTCCTCGTCGCGGCCGCGATCGACAAGTACGTGTACATCACGCTGCACGAGACGTTCGTCGAAGACTTCATCCTGAAGTATTCGCAGATGGAACGCGTCAAGGCCGTCGACGACATCGCGCATCCGATCGTGCGCGAGGCGCTGCGCCTGACGGGAACGTCGCCGAACTACCTCGAGCTCACGAGCATGTCGGACATTCCGGCCGGCACGGGCTTGGGTTCGTCGGGAAGCTTCACCACCTCGCTGCTGCTCGCGCTGCATTCGTTCAACCGCAACATCGTGCAGAAGCGCGATCTCGCAGAAGAAGCCTGCAAGATAGAGATCGACATCTTGGGCGAACCGATCGGTAAACAAGATCAATACATCGCCACCTTCGGCGGCGTTACGAAGTTCGAGTTCCGCAAATCGGGCGAGGTCGACGTGCAGGCGTCCGCAATGAGCGCCGAAGCGATCGCCAACCTCGAGGACAATCTCTTGCTTTTCTTCACGGGTTACACGAGATCGGCGTCCGCGATCCTCTCCGATCAGGACACGAAGACCAAGAGCCGCGACTCGGGCATGATCGAAAATCTCCACAACGTCAAACGCATCGGGCACGAGAGTTCGGACGCCCTCGAGAGCGGCGATCTCCGCCGTTTCGGCGAGCTCATGCACGAGCATTGGGAACTCAAACGCGCGCGCTCGGCCGGCATCGGCAACGAGGCCATCGATCGCTGGTATGGAGTCGCGAAGCACAACGGCGCGATCGGCGGCAAACTCATCGGCGCCGGCGGCGGCGGCTTTCTCATGTTCTACACCGAGGACAAGACGCGTCTGCGTCACGCGATGCGCGCCGAAGGTCTCTCCGAAGTCCGTTTTCGATTCGACTTCCAAGGCGCGACCGTCATCACGCAACGGTGAAGACGCATCGCGGAGATGTGACGGGCATCTCCGCGCTCGTGCTGGTCATTCTCGTCGCGTTTGCACCGTTCGTGTTTGGCAACGCGTCGTTGCAAGATAGCTCCACGTCGACCGCTTCATTGTATCCGGCAGGAAGCCGGCCGGAGCGAAACGGTCGAATGGACGTCTCGCGCAGTCTCGACTCGGGCGCGCCTGCATGGCAATTCGAACCGTGGTTGGCGCTAGAGCACGATATCGTACAGGGTGAAGGAATTATTCCGGTATGGAACCCGTACAGCGCGTACGGTGCGCCGCTCTTTGCCAACATGCAGTCTCAGCCGTTATCGCCGTTCGCGTGGCCGGCGATATTATCGCGCTCTGCTGTAGCATATGACTGGCTGCTCGTTTTGCGCATCATCGTGGCCGCATTATTCACGTACGCTTTCTGCCGCTCGTTTTTTCGAACAGCCGCCTCGTTTTGCGGGGCGCTGTCGTACGCGCTATCGGGTTACTTCGTGCTCTATCTCGCAATGCCGGAGCAGAGCGTTTATGCCGTGGCACCGGCGCTCTTCCTCGCGATCGAACGCTATGCGCGTTCTCCTCGTCCGGCCGCAATTGCGTGGATCGCTACGGCGGTCGCAGCGTTGCTGTTCGGGGGAATGCCCGAATCAGCGTTTTTGATCATCGCTATGGCGAGCGGTTATGCAATAGTTCGCCGAGTATACGCGGGACCTGCAGCAGGAATTGCCCTTGGAGCCGGACTTTCTGCCGTGCTGATCTTGCCATTCGTCGAGTATCTTCGCAATGGTTTTAGCATTCATAGTCCCGGCGACGCTCCCGGTCTACTGTACGACCACGCGACGTTCGGAGCGATTGCCTCATATATCGCTCCATTAATCGCCGGGCCGCCAGGCAACGATCTCGGCAACGGCTTTTCGGGATGGTCCGGCGTTCGAGACTATTTCGGCGTCGCATCGGTTACCTTCGCGTTGAGCGCGGTCTTGCGAATGCGAATGCGACGGGTTGTTTGGAAAGCTTTCCCGGCTGCTTTCTTCCTGTCGATTTCTGCGGTTTTTCTGCTGAAGCGATTCGGCGTCCTCGGCTTTCAAGAGCTCGGAGCGCTTCCGGTCTTGCGTCAGATTACGCTCGTAAAGTATGCCGAGCCGCTGATCGGATTTTGCATCGCAACACTAGCGGCCGCCGGTGTCGACCTCTACCTCGAAGATCGGCAGGTCAAGGCACTCGTGCCGGCCTGTGCGACGATGTTCGCGGCCATGGGAATCGCCGTCGGCGCTGCCATCCCGTATCTGGCTCCCGGCTTCCCTCATGGCGCATATGCTCTCGGTTCGCTTCTCGTATGGGCCGCGCTCTTGCTAGCGATTATTTTTACAGCACGCCTCGTAGAGCGGCGCGAATGCTCTCGGCAATCTGCGGGCGCTGCGGTCGGGGCGCTATTCGCTGCGAGTGCGCTGCTGCCGTTCGTTATCCCGATGTTTTGGATCGTCGATCGCAACCCGGATCGAGACGTAAGCGCTTTGCTCGGAACGGACTTCGTGCGAGCCGCTCGGGCATCGCTGCCCGACCACAAGCGTTTTTTTTCACCCGACGCTTTGCTCTATCCCGATTGGGCGGCAGCTTTCGGGATCGGCGATGTCCGGTCGGTCGACGCACTTTTCACCGCTCGCTATCTGCCCTTCGTCCGCGCATTTCTCAAAAAATCCGATCCGACTTTTCTTGCGGATCGATTTACCGGTGATGATGCGATCGATTTTCGGGATCCCGCGATCGTCCACTGGATGGAACTGTCGTCGATCGGTACGATAGGCGTGCGTTCCGTCGTTCGCGGACTCGAAGGGCGCACGCCCTTTTACTCGGCCAATGGCGTTCTACTTTACACCGTTGATAAATCGCTGCCGCTCTTTGCGGCTTTCTCCAGAATTCGATGCGTCGATTCCGGTGCGGGAGCGCTCGCGGCGATTTCTGGTGCGGATTTTGAGCCGCTCGATATCGCCGTTATCGAGGGCGTTTCCGGCGAGGATTGCCGGCGTCGTTCGGCCTCTGCCGGATTCGTCGCGGGCCACATTGCGGTCTTTCGCTCGACCTACGAGCGGATGTCGATTTCGGTGAAAGAACGATCGTACGTCGTGAATTCGCAGACGAACTATCCGGGGTGGAACGCGTACGTCGACGGCCACTGGCAGCCTATGCTCGGCGCAAACTACCTTTTCCGAGCGGTGCCGGTCGAAGCAGGCACGCACGTTATCGAACTACGATACGAACCAGAGTCGCTTGCTATCGGAGAATATATTTCTGCCATAGCGATCGTCCAGCTCGTGCTGCTCCTCGTTTTCGACCATCGGCTCGCTCGAAGAAAGACTTTCGAAGTCGAGTCACCGTAGTGTCGTTTCGCGGGTATCAACCGTGAGTGCCCGCACTTTTTCGACGTATCGCTCTCTGCGGTCTTACCTGGGTGCTGTTGCTCCCGATCGTCCTCAATGCGCCGATCGTGTTCGGCTTCTTTCAGAGCGATTCGATGCTGCGATATGGCGGCCTCGCTACGAACGTGACCGGCGGCTACTTGCCGGGTGCGCCGCTGGAAGATCCAAGCATGGCGTATACGTACGAACCGAACGCCGAACTAGCGATGACACAAATCGTGCATGGCGAAATGCCGTGGTGGAATCCGTACGAGGCAACGGGCATGCCGCTTGCGGGAGAGATGCAGTCGGCAGCTTTCTCGCCGTTCTCACCTTTGCTTTTTCTTCGTAACGGCCAGGCCGTCGTCAATCTCCTCGTCGAGTTGCTCGCGGGCGTCGGCCTGTATCTTCTCCTAAGGCGCCTCCGCTTTTCGGAGTTTTCTTCGGCGGCTGCAGCGATGACGTTCAGCGTAAACGGCTCATTCGCTTGGCTTGGAGCCGAAACGTTCTATGCCGTAGCATTTTTACCGCTACTGCTTTATCGACTTGAACGGCTGCGCGATCAACCATTCCCGCGGATCGGTCGATGGGCCTGGACGGCTCTACTCGTCGCCGTGCCGGTAACGTGCGGCTTCCCCGAGACCGTGTACTTCGACGATCTTTTCGTCCTCGCGTGGGTAATGGTTCGTGCCTTCGATATGCCGCGCTCCGCGGCGAAGGTATGGATAGCAAACGCTGCCGTCGGCGGTCTTGCAGGAGTGCTTCTGGTGAGCCCGCTTCTCATTGCATTCTTCGACTTTTTGCGAGTCTCGTTCGTCGGCGCACACGGTGGTTCGTTCGGCGATCAGATCTTGCCGCACGAAGCGATCCTGCAGACGTTTCTCCCGTACGTATGGGGCCCGATTTCCGTCTTCGTGAACGGCGGTCCGCTCGCGCAACTGCAGCAGACGTGGCCGAACGTCGGCGGTTATCTCGGCTACGCTACCGCGTTACTCGCCGTCCTCGCAATCGCGGGACGACGCCTGCGCCCGTTGCGCGCTCTCACTTTCGTATGGCTCGTCGTCTTCGTCTCTGCAGGATTCGGGATACCGCCGTTTCACGCGTTGGTGGCCGGCGTGCCTGGGAGCCGATATACGAGTTATTTTCGATACGATCCGCCGACTTGGGAGTTGTGCGCGGCATTTCTCGTTGCGTGTTCGCTCGAAGACGTTCGCTCAGGTGCGCGTCGCCTTTCTCTGCGAACGGTTTCGCTCGTGTGCATCGCATCGCTTTCGTTTTTGGCATACGTCGCTTCGAGCGAGGCGACGATCTTCCACGAGCTCTTCGCACTAACGGGCTATGCGATATGGCCGGTGTTCTGTTGTATCGTCGTCGCTGCAGTAACGGCCGTCTTGCTGGCCTGCGTCCTCGTGCCGAACGCAGAGACGCGGGCGTGGCTCCTAGCTGCCGTGGTCGTCGCCGAGGCGGGGGCCTACCTATTCATACCGACTCTGGCAAATCTTCGCAGCGGAACGATGGACTTGGGCGGCGTCGCATTTCTGCGTTCGAACATCGGACTCCAGCGGGTCTACACGATGGGGCCGATGCAGCCAAACTTGGGTTCGGCGTTTTCTGTAGCACAGGTTAATTATAACGATGCCCCAATTCCGGCGAACGTCTATGCCTTCGTCGGGAAATCGCTCGATCCGGCCATCTATCCCGTGCTCTTCACGGGCTCCGACGTTCCGGGGCCCGGGCTGCCGTCGCGGCTCGACGTGTTGCGCCGAAACCTTCGGAACTACGCGGCGGCTGGAGTCGCATACGTCGTAACCATGCCCCACGTCGGCGCCGAAACGCTCACGCTGGATCAGCAGAACTCGAACTCGCAGCCCGTCGACGTGCGAACGAACGTGCGGCTTCACGCACGCACGAAGCCCGTTGCCGACTCCGGTATGCTTACGACTATTGCCGTGCTCCAAGGCAACTACGGCGGCACCGCTACCGGAACGCTCACCGCCCGCGTCTGTGCACGTTCGGGATGCGCATCGGCAAGCCGGGCCCTATCTTCCAGCGAAGACAATCACTATTTCGACTTGCCTCTCGATCGGCCGCTCTTTGTCGGACACGAGCCGATCGACATCGACATCACGAGCACCGGCAGCAAACCCGATGCGATCTGGTCTTTCGCTGATATGGGCGGCTCGACGATGACGATCGAGAGCGGAGATGCGCGACTCGCGAACCGGCATATCTCCGTTCGTCTCCGTTTTGCGAGCTTCTCGTATACGGACCCGTTTACACCTTCGGGTAACGTCCCGCTCCCAATCGATCCGCAGTCGCCGGTCTCGGTTGAGTTCGGCGCTCTTCCGAGCGGCGAGATCGCCGGAGCTTCAATCTTAATCGGTAACTACGCCCGTAAGGCGGAAGGCACGATGCGCCTGAGCGTGTGTGCGTCTGGCCATTGCGAAACGGCATCGCGTCCGATCCTCGAATCCATCGATAATGCGATGCTGGATTTTCATTTTCGCCGACCGCTGAAGATCGACGGTTCGCTTTCGATGCACATCGAAATCGAGGGTGGCCGCCGCTGGCCCGCGATTTGGTTGTATCCCAGCAGCCCGTACGGTTCGCAGACCGTGCTCTCGTCGTCGAAGCCGATCGACGGACGTTCGATCGACGCCGCTTTCGTTTATTCGAGCGGCTTCGGCTTACGGAGCGTGTATGACGATTCGACTCTGTCGATCTACCGAATCCCGGAAGTGCACTCGTATTTCGACGCAGTAAACTGTGACGTGCGCGCTCGAAGTCGACTCGAAGCCGAAGTTCATTGTCGAAAGCCGTCGAGGCTCGTCCGCCTCGAGACCTTCATGCCCGGCTGGCACGCGTCGATCGACGGGAGGCCGTCGGCGATCGACCCGGACGGCCCGCTGTTTCAATCAGTGCGGGTCGGTGCAGGGCGCTCGGCAGTTCGCTTCGAGTTTCGTCCGCCGTTCGTGGAGATCGGTTACGCCCTCGCTTTGATGACCATCCTCGTTCTTAGCGTAGAAGCCGCATTTACGAAGGCGGCGCTACACCGAAGCGAGGTCTCGAGCAAAATGCCATAATGCAGCAAACGATGATAAGCGCGAGCGAGACCGCCGTTATAGCGATGCCGGCGCGAAACGAGGTCGGCTCGTAGCGGAAGTCGACGACATGTCTACCTGCGTCGACGAACACTCCCCGAAAGAGATAGTCCGTATTTGCGATCGGCACTCGTTTGCCGTCGACGTAAGCCTCCCAGCCGGGATAATACGTGTCCTTTAGCATCAGCAGTCCCGGTCGTTCCGATTGTGTGATCGCGGCGATGTGTTGCGAAGAATCGTCGGTTACGTTTATGCGGTCATCAGGTGTAGAGTGCCGTGGTGCGTCGAGCTGCTGCAGTTCCCGCTGAGCATTTCCATTTTGCTCGACATAGGCGATATCGTTAACGTCGACGCGCAGATCGGTGAGTTTCCCAAGTGCTTCGTCGCCGCTCGATACGAAGCGAACCGAGTGAAAGAGCTGCGCTCGAGAGGCGTTCCCCGGAGTGCGATAGACCGATGCGACGTCTTCAAAAACTTTACGGTAAGCCGCATCGAGCGGCCGATTGGTCACGATGTAGCGGACGCCGCCTAAAGCAAGGAATCGCGCGATGAGCGGGTCGTCCGGCGTCTTCGTCTGACACCCCGTAAACGCGAAACCCTGATCGCAGGTGGGCGTCGCGGGTATGAATGCCTGCACGAACGGCAGATATCGTGATGTATAGATCGCCTCGTTGGCTCGAACATCGGGCAGGTCGAAGGCTTCGGGCCAATCCGGCCAAAGAAAGCCTTGCTCTGCAAAGACCCTTTCTCCCGGGGCGATATGCTCGCGAAGATACGATACGTACGGAGCACCGACGTACGGATTAGTTTCTTTGTTCGGCTGCTTGTTGAGGGCGAACCACATCGGATAGTAATAATTGCAAGTGAGTTCGACGAGCAGCAACAATACGAATGCTCCGGGAGCGCGAGCGGCCAGCGATGCGCGAAGGGGCGAGCGAGTCGGATCGATCGAAACGTACGATAAGGCCGCGCAAGCCATCAGTGCGGCGGTCGCAAGCAAAAACGCGAAATGGAAAAAATTCGATCCGAGCATCGCCGGAGCGGCGACCCCGAGATGGTGATCGAAATAGCTGAGCGTCCCAAGACAAGCGACCGTCGCGACGATCCACATCGAAAGCGTAAGCCGTTTTCCGCAAATAACGTCTAGCCCGATCGCACACAAGGCCGCAACCCAAAATCCGATTACGGGCTCCGCGTATTTGTTGAACACGATCTGCCGCAGGATCGGGAGATAACCGATCCAATTGATTTCCGGCGCGGCAAAACGTTTAGCGATGAAAACGGTCGCCGCCGCTACGCCGAAGATGGCCAATATCGATTGCTTCCGATCGAGTCTTCTATAAGCAAGGGCGACGATCGAGACGACTCCGAGGAAGAAGGCGACGATGCCCCAGAAACCGCGGACGCCATTGAAGTCGGTTCCGCCTTGAAGCGTGCCGTGCCAGAGAGGTCCGAATGCGAGCGGAACGAGGTACGTGCCGAGTCCGAGATCGGGCGAGCCGTCGACGTCGGATATGCCTCTCGGTACCGCGTCGGTAGCGACGTGCGACGTAATCGATATTTTCGCGAACTCGGCAAAGGGCAGCATGAGCATCGCAGAAGCGCCCACACCGATGAGAGAAGCTGCGACGAACGCACCGACGGTGCGTAGGGGCGATGGCGCGTTTCTGCCCAAAGAAAAAATTCGAACCACAAAGTAAGCGCTCGCGAGCAGAGACGCCAACACCGTCGATTCCGGGAAGCCTCCGATCCAAACCAAACCCATCGCGACTGCGAGACCGGCGATAGTCGCATAATCCGGACGGCGAACGAGCCGCTCCGTAGCGAACAACGATAAGGGGATCAGGCACTCGACGTTGAGATGCGGCATCGTCACGAATAGGACGAAGTAGCCGGTCAGCATGAATGCTACGGCTCCCGCAAATGCGGCGATCGCGCAGACGAAGAGTTCGAAGAAGAGAAACGCGAAAAATCCGGCTACGAACAGGCGAGAAACAACATACCACGCCTCCGAAGTCGCCGACGGATGGATCTGCATCGGAAACGTGAACGGACAAAACGTCCCTTCTTGCATCGAAGCGGCGAGTGGCGTACCGAACGCTTCATCGCGATTCCAGAGCGGAATGCGGTGTTCGAAAAAGAGCTGATGGTGCTCGAGCGCGATTGCGGGCTCGACGGTTGCGCCGCTTCCGACATCGTCGAGCAACATGCGAATGGCCATCGGAGGCGAGTTCCCTGCAGCGCCGGATGGATAGATGCTAGGTGTATCCCGAGCGGCGCTTACGATCGACGCCCGTCCCCAAAGGAAGGGGAAAAATAGGACGTTGAGGATCAGGAGCAGTGCGCCGGCGCACGTGATTCGTTCACGCTGCCGACGGTCGAGGCGGTCCCACACCGCTGGGTTCTTCGGGTTTGAACGGTAAGGACTCCCTCAGAACGAACGGCAAAGACTACGATCGCTCATGATTGCTTCTTTCGCGATCGTCGCGGGTGCGACAATCGTCGCGTTCGTCTTCAGCCGTTGGCTCCTCGCGTCGGTTTTCCGGCGCGAAAAACTGGCCGGTAGAG
>CAZZUZ010000002.1:0-53939 GCA_964657315.1 Vulcanimicrobiota bacterium | reverse complement strand
CGACGGCGACCCCGACGAGCGCCCCGACTGCGACGGCAACCCCCACGACGGCTCCCACCGCGACCCCCACGGTCGCGCCGACCGCTACCCCGACCCCGCCTCCGATCTCGGTTTCGGGCGGCGTCTCGACGATCGTCGCGGGGAACTCGACCACGTATACGATCACGCAGGCTAGCTATTCGAGCGGCTTTACCGCGACTAGCTCGGCTACGAGTTTCGTAACGGTCTCGACGAACGGCAACGTGCTCACGGTCAACGGGCTCGCAGCCGGTTCGGCGACCGTCACGGTCAGCGGGCATGGCGCGTCCATCTCGTTCTTGCAGACCGTCAATGCGGCGCCGACGACCGCCCCGACCGCAACCCCGACGGTCGCCCCCACGGCGACGCCGAGTCCGAGTCCGACGCCGACCGTAGCACCGACCGCAAGCCCGACTCCAGCCCCGGTCCCGACGGCCTCTCCCGGCCCCGTCACGCTCACTTGCACGACGCAATCACTGACCGTGGGCACCTCGACGACGTGTACGGCTGCGCAGGCGAATAACGTCGGCGGCTTCACGGCGGGATCGTCGAACAACGCCATCAACACCGTTTCAATTAGCGGATCGACCCTCACCGTAACCTCGACGGGAACGGGCTCGGCAAACATTACGGCCTACGGATCGAACGGCCTCAGCGCGTTCCAAACGTTCTCGAACGCGGCGGCGCTCACGTCGTACGATCAGACGATCCGGTCGAACCTCGCGACGGCATTCGCGGCGGCATCGCCGACGCCGAGCGCGGCCGGATATCAATTCTATTGGCGGATGAGCGGCGGCGGCCCGACCGTCACGGACGAATCCGGCGCGTCCGCATCGCTTTCGTACAACGGCACGTACTCACCGACCGGTGTCGCGTATCGGCAAGCCTCGACGACCGGCGACGGTATGCCGTGGGCGCTCTTCGATGGCTCAAGCGGATATCTAAGCGGGCCTGCGAGCGCAGTGCTCAACGGCACGCTCCCCTTCACGATCGACGGTTCGTTCCAAACCGCCTACGCGGGTGGTCAGGGTGGCCAGATCGTGACGTTTGAAGCGGGCGTAAATCAGTACCTGACCGTGTTCCTCGACGATACGGGCCATCTCTGCGACGCGATCAATTCGAGTACCAGCGTCAACACGACGGCGTGCTCGATCGGCACGTTCAACGACGGCGCACGTCACAAATACTCGTTCACGAATCTTCCAATCGGCGGAAGCCCGACGACCTATTCGTTCTTGCTCTACGGAGATGGATCGCAAGTCGCATCGACGTCTTCAGCGAACCCGATCAATTCGAAAACCGGATCGTGGGTCGTCGGCTCGGGTTATCTTAATAGCGGCTACTCAAGCAAAACGCCCGGGGACAATATGTTCACCGGGTATCTCGGAAAAACCAACCTCGCTTCGAGCGCAGAATCCGCCTCGGTCATCGCGAGCGAATACACGGCCCTTACGGGTGCAAGCCCGGTCCCGGCAGCCACAGTCGTAACGACGGGAACAGGCGTAACGTCTTCCTCAGTCGGCACGCTCTCATCGACCGGGCAGACGATCAATCTCGGCGCGCAACCGAACTTCCAAAAGCTCGGCTACAGTGGCACGACGGCCGCCGTCAATCAGGCGGCTCCGGTTCCGATCGCGACGCCGTACTTCTCGCCAGCGGGCGGCGTTACGGCCTCTCCCGCGCCTTCCGGACTCAACACGTATACCTGGACCGCAGGCAACACGACGACCGGCGCTACGGCGAACAACATCACCGATAACGGCGACGGCCTTTCAGCTCCCGAGACGACGACGAGCGCGGGAACGAATTGGACGTGGGCCGCGCTTCCGGTAGGCACGACGCCGACGACTTGGACGATCGCATACGAAGAACGGTGCGCGCAAGCGAAGGTCGCGATCAGTGCCGCCGCCGACGGAAGTTTCGGAAACCAATCGTCTCTCTCTGCGGGAACGAGCACGGCAAACGTGCCGCAACAGGGGACGATCACGTTTACCATCGTTGGCGGATCGCGTTCGACGTTCAAGCTCCAGCTCGTCGAGAACTCGAACGCGGCGACGACGGGTTCGTGCCCCACAACCCCCGATGGCACCGCATATGTAAAGCTCGACGCGATCTATGCAAGCCGCCTGTTTACAAGCGGCCCGGGCGCGACCCCGGCCCCGACCGTAACGCCAATCGGCTCGCCGCCGCCGACCGTCGCCCCGACGGCGACGCCAAGCCCAAGCGCGACGGCCACCGCCTCGCCCGGGCCCGTCTCGCTGCAAACCAGCGGCGGGACAAACGTGACGAGCATCGCGCTCACGTATCCGACCGCGCAGACGTTCACGCTCGTTCAATCCGGCAACTCCGCGAACACGTATACGATTTCATCGCAACCGTCAGGCGGTGTCACGGCGGGGCTCAGCGGGAATCAACTCACGCTAACCCCGACGACCAACACGGCCGCCTCGACGAGCATTACCGTTCTCGGAAATGGCGGCGTGGCGCTTCTTCTCGACGTCGGCGAGCAGACGGCATACGAAGCGCGTCGTTTCCCCTCCGAACTCGCATGGTGGTTCGATCTCGGGACGGCGGCCTAACGCGCCATGACGAACACGATCACGCGGGCCTTCGTGGCCTTTTTTCTTTTTGCCGGCATGAGCGCGATCGCGCCTTCGCTCGCGCCCGCCCTCACGATCCCAATTTCGGTCGCGACCTCCACCCCCACGACTCCGCCGGGCACCGCGGACGTCGAGACGCCGGTCGAACGGCAAGCCGTCGCGCAAAAGATGGGCGCGGACGGCGGGAACGGATCGAGCTCAACAACCTTTCCCTGGGATCAAACCGCGACGAACCTCGGCTTCCAATCGATCCGCGGCGGCGCCTCGAATAACAACTCCGGATTCCTCGCTGAGTACGCGCGTCTTTCGTCCCAGAGTCCCTATGCTCGAGGCGCACATTGCGCGTCGGCGTCGCAGAATATCTACGTGCAGACGGCCGGGATTCAATCTGCGGTCGACAACATGGTCGGCGCGGTCCTTGGGCAGACGGGCAGCGCATCGCTCACGGCGAGCGCGGCGGGCCAAGGTGTGCTCGCGTGCTCGTTCTACGAGCTCCAGAACGAAGCCGACAACATCGTCTCGGGCGAGGCATCCGGCTCGGTCATCAACGCGAACACGCTGAGCAGCGCGGTGACGGCCGGGACGCAGACGACGCAGACGGCCGCGCAGACGAACACCTGCACGCAGGGCGGCAACTATCTCGCGTGCGCCGCATCAACGCGCACGATCTTCATCGACCTCGAACCCGGCACGTCGAACGAGGAAGAGGTCGCGCTGACGAGCTCCACGTCAAGTTCGAGCGCGGCGACGACCATTACGTTCACACCGACGAAATCACATGCGGCGGGCGCCGCGTACGACATCAATCCCGGCTATCAGCTTTCGTGGTCGCAAGCGACGGCCTACGCGGCACTCAAGCAGAACGCGACGTACGCCGCGATCACGCTCACGACCGTTCCGCTTGCCACGCCGATCAACGATACGGTGTGGCTCGATAACGCGATGGAGGCGTACGCGGGCGTTCACCTGTGGCAAGAAAGTGACGCGCTAAATTTCCACCAGGGGAATTGCAGCGGCGGCGCGCTTCAGAGCACGTTCACGAATCTATCGCAAACCGTATCGCGCACGCTCGGACCTCTTGGATATACGGCCGCGACGTATCCGTGGTCGAAGCCCGCGATCGTCGGCGAGGCGATCATCGACGCCGAGCCCGACACGTTCGGCAATGGATCGGCGACGACGCCCTGGGTGCCGAGCACGGTCGGCGGATGTTCGCTGCCCGAAGAAGCCGCGGCGATTTACGACGAGTTTGGACCTCTCTATGAGGCAACACTGAACCTCCCGATCGCGGTGCTCGAAACGCCGGTCGTCTACGACGGCGCAAGCGGCATCCTCAATAACTCGTATCTCGACGCGAGCTATAATCCCAAGCCGAATTACTACACGTTTGCAAACCTGCACAACTTTCTCTATGACGCGAACTATAATCCCGCAACGTACACGCCGAGCAACGTTACCGTTTACGTTCCGCCTTCGCTTGCATCAAATTGGTGCCTTACCGACTCGACGTACACGACGACGACTGGCGGATCGACAAGTACGACGGCGCGCTCACCTGCGGGATGCAACATTTTTCATCGGCTCGTCTCGAATCAAGATGGGTCCGAACAGACGCTTTTCATTCAGCAAATGCAAAGCGGCGGACTCTATCAACAACAGACGCAGAAGAACGCAAACAACGCGACGATTGCGGGAACCTCAACGAACGTCGGGGCGGCTGCTGGCGTGCCAGCGCCTTCAATGGTTCCAACCCTTACTCCAACAACGGCTACATTTTACGTCGGTAGCGGACTGCTATCGGCAAACGTTTATCAATTTGACGCGATCTGCAACATTCCGTCAAACGTGCAATCGAACAGCACCTACTTTAGCAATCCCGACTCGACGCCAGCTCCAACGTTTACAACGGCCGCGAACAACGACTGCCACAATTCGGTCCTCATCGGTTCGCCCACGGCAAGCGGCGGCTACATTCCGCTTTCACTTCCAATCGGAAACGCGACGCTCGTCGTTCACATGTTTAAGTCTCCGACGCCGGGTGCGACGATAACGCCGATACCGATGCTCTCGCCGCTTCCGACTCCGGCTTCGGGAACGACGTGGAACACCGCGCGCAACGGCGTCCCGAACAACATCGTCGCGCAGTAGGAGCTTCGGACATGATCGCGTTCATTCTCGGCGCTCTTCTCGCGCTGACGGTACCGATCACGGTCGCGCCGAGCCCTACGCCCGGCATCATCTCCTACTCACCGAGCGGAACGCTTACGTTCACGACGATCGGGCAAGCGCAAACCATCACCTTCACCGCGCCGAACGGCGCGAATACGTTCTCCGTTGCGGCTCCATCGACGAGCGGTATCGTCTCGTATCCGCAGTTCGCTTCGGGTGCGAATACCCTCGCAATCACATCGGTCGCGAACGGCTCGACCACAGTTCCCGTCACCGATGCAAACGGCGACACGGCCACGATCTCGATCGTCGTCAGCGCATCCTCGACGCCTGCCCCGACGACGGCTCCGACGATTGCCGCATCGGGAAGCATCGCGCCTTCCATCGCGGGGCAGCCGACCGTTTCACCGACAGGCGCAGCGCAGGTCGCGACCACTTCCACGACACCTCCCTATGGCTCGGGCACGCGCACGAATATCTTCGAAAACAATGCGGGTTCGACGTGGCAGCAAACGGACACCGGCGACGGTCAACTCGAATCGCAGATCCCAACATGGTCCGTCACGCCCGCGACGTGCGATACGAACAGCTTTCCGAATTGCCACGGCCAAGCAGGCGCGGCCCGATTCTATATTACGCGCCCGAACGCGACCGCCGCGCAAAACCCCGGCGGATCGTGGCGCTCGTTTCAAACGAGCGAAGAGGACGCGCCGCTCACTGCGGGCCAAGCCTACGACGTCATTTTTCGGATCACCGGAAACTCGCCGCAGGATCCGCAAGGCTCGCAGAATCTCGTCTGGCAACTGCATCCGAGCCCCGGCTCCGTGGCGACGAACCTCGGCCTAGAAAACGATCAGACGAGCGGCACGTGGTGGTACCTCAACGTCGCCGCGCAGAACGGATTCAGCAACGCGAACCGCAATCGCATTTGGCAGATGCCCTATACGGCCGGGCAAACGTACGTCTTTGAATTTCAGTTCAATAATGCGAGCGATTCGACGGGTTTCTTCGACGCCTATCTCAACGGCAAGCTCATCTACTCGTACACGGGCACGGGTATCGTGCCGAATACGAGTTACAACGAGCTCGGCTGGGGCGTCTACGAGTACCATTGGGAAAACGCGAACGATACGAGCACCACGTCGCTCTTTCAAGACATCACGTTCTCGACCATGGATATCTACCGTATCCCCGGTCGCCTCGCGCCGTTCACCGTTCCAAGCTAATGACGAGGCGGCTTCTTCTCGCGATAGCGTTCTTCGCGGCTCTTGCCGGAGCGGGCAACGCCCTCACGATCCCGATTACCGTCGCGCCCTCACCGACTCCGACCCCGGTCGCCTACACCGCCCACGCGATCCCGTGCGTCGATATCTATACGTCCGACACGACCGGCTACTGCTCGACGATCCCGCCTCAGCCGTCGCCGAACCCGTCCTCGTCCGCTGATCTCGCGGCAATCGTGGACGACACGACGGGCGGCTATCCCGCGATGGCAAACGCGTTCGCGTACGATCCCGCGTCGCAGCCGGGTGGTTCTGGTTTCGGACTCGATAGTGCGCTTTCGGCGTACATTAATCCGAATGGCAAGCTTTCGTCTTCGACAACCGGGCTCATCGCATACGCGGTGAATTGCAACGGCGCATTCACCTGCACGGCCGCGAGCGGCAACATTCAAAACGGTCCGATCTATCTGCCGGTCGGGGCGCGCAATCAGAACAATAGCGACCACCATCTCGATCTGCGAACGGGACCCTGCCTCAACGGCGTGAGCGATCCGATCGGCTGCGAGCAGATGCTCTGGGTCGCGTCGCAGCCAAACGATCAGACCGGCCAAACGCTTACCGCGCAGGGCGGCGGCCAATGCCCGCTCTCCGGTGCGGGCTATTCGTGCAGCGGCATCACCGCCGGCAACGCCCCCGTATCGAAGACGGCGATCGATCCGGCCGACGCGCTCACGGCGATGAATCAGAGCGACGGGAACGGCATCCTCACCCACGCGCTCAACTGCGATGTCTCGGCGACGAGCGCGCACTACGTCTTCCCTTCGGCGTATTACGATACGGGCAACGGCGGGCCGCCGAACGGTGCGCGACTCTACGTCCCGCTCTTGCTCGCGACGATCAATTCGACGTGGGCCGGGCACCCGTATTACGCGATGATCCTTCGCACGCTCGCGGTGCGGGGCTGTTTCATCGACGACACGACCGGCGGGTACGCGGGGATCTCGATCGGCGGCATCGGGCCATCGCCCTACACGGTCAACGGCGGTCCCGACCCGTGGGCCGCGATCGCGGCTGCCGAAGGGATCGCGTATCCGGGCGGCTCGGCGCCGAGCTTCCCGATGGAAGGCTATACCGTGCAGACGCTTTTTCGAGAGTGCCTCTATCGCGGTCAGGTCGATCACAATTACGGGTCGGGGCCGTATCCCGCGACCTGCTGAGTCGTAACCGTGAGCGCCGTGCTCACTCACCTGGGATCAGTAGCCCTTCTCGGCATCTTGTAATCGAAGCGGAGGCTTTTTTGTGCCCATTCCGCTGATCGAAGTCGAGCTCTACCAAGGCGACACGTGGCGACCGCCGCTCTTCACCGCTCAGAGCAATAACGGCGCGACGCCGCCCGTCATAGCGCCCATCAACTTTACCGGTTGCACGGCAGCGATGATGATCCGCAAGACGTACGTGCCAGGCCCGGTCGCGCCGCTGGCGCTGGTCACGCTCACGACCGAAAACGGCGGCATCACGCTCGGCGGAGCACTCGGCACGATCGATCTTTATGTGTCGGCCGCGCAGACGCTCTCGTTGCCCGTCGCCGTGCCGGCCGGATACGATCCTTCGTCAGGCGTTGCCCCTTCGTCGATCTATGTCGCGGATCTGCACGTGCTCTTCCCGCCGAACAATGATGGAAGCCGCGACCGCATCCCGTATGCGTCCTTCCTCTTCACGCTTTACGGTACGGTAACGCGATGACGAATCCGACATTTACGTTTACCTCGGCCGAGCCGATCGTGCTCGACATTGCACCGCGGCAGACGATCGTTCTTACCGTCGCTGAAACCGGCGCGAAAGGCGAAGATGGCGTGTCGCTGACTCCTTCTCGAAATATCGTCGTTTTGACCGGAGCAGCGCCGGGCGCCGTCGTTGACGTGCCGGGCTACCTCTGCTCAGTGACGGTCACGGAAATCGGCTCGGATC
This sequence comes from Vulcanimicrobiota bacterium, assembly GCA_964657315.1. Taxonomy (GTDB): domain Bacteria; phylum Vulcanimicrobiota; class Vulcanimicrobiia; order Vulcanimicrobiales; family Vulcanimicrobiaceae; genus CAZZUZ01. The sequence goes on along the minus strand of CAZZUZ010000002.1, from coordinate 45,961 downwards.
CGCTGATCTTCAGCGACGGGCCGACCGGCCCCGTCATCGCGATCGTCAACGCGAATCAGCCGACCGGCGATCTACCGATTTCGACCAAGCGCTTCGCGTCCAGCCTCTACGTGGCATCGACGCCCAACACTCCCGCCGTCACGATCGGCGTCGCTTAGTAAGGACTGCACATGAGCATCGGTTACGATTCCCTCGGCGGCGAGCGCGTTGGGTTAGATGCGGCAAGCATCGGCGGCTCTGTCGGCAACCCGCTCTATACGACCGTCACGTCCCTTCCCGGGTCGCCCGCGCAAGACGGTACCGACGCAACCGGTGTTTCGCAGCTCGCTGGCGGCCTCGGCATCCGCGGTTGGCTCTCGGGCATCTACAAACTTCTCACCGGGACGCTCAACGTCGCGATCGTCAGCGGTGCATCTGCGTTTCCCGTCGCGACGAATACGGCGGCCGTTGCGGCGGCGGCGGCGGCGGCGGCGATCAAGGCCACGGCCGGCCGGCTCTATTCGATCACCGTCACGACGTCGGGATCGGCGCAGATGACGCTCACCGACGGCGCGGGCGGCACCGTCCTCGGCGTCATTCCCGCGAACGCCCCGCCGGGCGAAGTGTTTCTCTCCAGTTCGAAACCGTTCGCGACGTCGCTCTACGCGAATTCGGGCGCGGGCACGCCCGCCATCGCCGTCGCCTACTCGTAGAGGATATCTCATGCGGTTGAACATCCAGCGCGGCCTCGCCGCGCTTTTTCTTTGCGTTCTCACGGCTTCGCCGTCGTTCGCGCAAACGACCGCACCTACGCAATACGGCCCCGGTGGCGCGCTCAACGTCTACGAGCCCGCAATCCCGACGACCGCGATCTCGCTCACGGCCGCATGCTCGACTCCCGCGACGCCGCTGCAATGCGCCGCCGGAAGCGCCGTCGTGTTCCCGACTCTTGGGGCAGCGGATTTCTCGGCACGCTTCGCCGGCACGTTCGTCGGAACGGCCGCAGTTGAAACATCCGACGACGGCACGAACTTCACCGCGCAAAATCTCAACCAAGGCGCGATCACCGGCATCCTCAGTATCTCGCAAACCGTCACCGCACCGGGCACATGGCGCACGTCGGTCGCATCGGTTGGCTACGTTGCGATCGTCGCGACCGCGTACACCAGCGGCACGATCACGGTCGCGCCGTATCTCTCCGGCAAGAGCTCGGAAGTCGAAGTGCGCTCGGCCGTGCCGCTCTCGGTGATGCCGAATCCAAGCGCATCGCCGTTCCCGATCGCGCTCCAGTCCGGCGCGTCTCCGCTGCCCGTCACAACGCCCGCTCCGCTCGGGACGAACGCGGCCGACAGCGGCGTGAACGTCCATCTTCTTAACGCGCCGACGCCGCAGCCGTTCCCCACGGACGCGAGCTCGCGGCAGATCATCTCGCCGTCTACGCTCCCGACGCCGCAGCCTTTCCCGACCGATGCTTCGGGTCGTCAAGTAATCTCGCCGACCGGTCTTCCGACACCGCTCGCCGTGCAACCCATCAGTGGCGCTCCCACGCCGCAACCGTTCGCGACGGACGGTAGCGGCTACCAGATCATCTCGCCAACGAACCTGCCGACGCCGCGAGCCGTACAACCGATATCGATCGCGTCGGGCGCGGACACAACGGGTTCGCTCACCTCGCCCGGCACCGCGCCGACAAGTGCTCGAGCCGTGCAGACGATCGCGATCACCCCTTCGACGACAAACTTAACGGCGGTGTCGACGGGTTCGACGGGAACCCAACCTGCAGGCTCAACCGTCGTCGTCAACATGAACGGCGCGCAAACAGCCTCGCTTATTATTGGCGGAACGTACTCGCTTTCGGGAACCGTCGAGAAGACATTCGACGGAACGAACTGGATCAATGCCGGATGGATTCAAGACAACGTAAGTCCGCCGGGCATTGGTACGGGTTCGTACGGCCCGAATAGCTCGCAGTCGATTCAGATCTGCGCCCCAAGCGCGCTTCAAGTTCGTTTCCGCGTCACGACGTACACCAGCGGGACCGGACTGCCGTTCCTGACGCCAACTCCGTTTACGTCTTGCCTGCCGTATCAAAGTTTTTCGGTCCTCGGAACCTCAGGTCAAACCGCGATCATCGCGGCCAACACGACCCTCGCAGCGGCAACGTTCAGCGCCGTCGGATCCGTCGGCTACTGCAAGAGCGAATTACTCGTTTTCGCCGGTACGACGACCGCAACCGGCACGCTTACCGTCTACGGAGCGAACGACTCCTCGACCGGCGTTTTCGGCACGGTCGGCACCACGACCGCACTCGCGAGCGGCGCAAATCAAATCGATATTCCACTTTCCGCCTACGCGCCGATTCGTTACGTGAAATTGCAATCGTCGCAAGCGCTCACCGCCTATAGCGCCAACCTCTCGTGTAGCTACTAGGAGACGCGCCGATGAAGCGATTTCTAACAGCCATCGCCCTCCTCATCGCCTGCAGTATACCACCCGCTATTTGTACCGCTCAACAGACACCGTTCATCAGCGATCTCAGCGGCGCGCAACTTACGCGGTTCGGCCACGGCTTTCGGTTCTATTCAGAAAAAGTCTCGGTGCCGGTCGCAGGCGTGATGGTATGGCTCGGATGCCTCGCCAACCCCGCAACCTCGACCGTCGCGCTCCGCATGGAACTCGTCAACATCTCAAGCAACGTCGCGTTCTCGACGTACTCCATGCGCGGGACGGGCGTGATCTATTCCGGCGGCACCGCCGCGAACATCATGAACCCGTCCGGACTTCCGCTCACGACCTCGGCAAACGCCGTGATCGGGGCGACAACCGCCATCACGGCTACGGGCGGGACGCAGCACGCGCACTCCTTCGGCGTGCCGTGGGGAACCGTCGTGTTCTTTCCCTCCGGGCTTTCGGACATTCAGCCGGGGCAGTCGATCTGCTGGGGCGCAATGGCGGAATCGATCAACATCACGGGCCCGGCCGCGATGCTCATCGTGAACTACGAAGAGTATCCGGTCGGTCTTTAACGCACGCGGTCACGCCGCTGTCCGCAGCGGCCTCGCCGGAACGCCGACGACCGTGGTCAATGCCTGCACGTCTCGCGTCACGACCGCACCCGCGCCAACGATCGCCCCGTCATCGATACGAACACCCGGCAGAATCCTCGCGGCACCGCCGATCCACACGTCTCTCCCGATGACGATTGGGGCGGGATCGTCAACGTGCTTCGGGCCACGATGGTTCATCGTGAGGAACATGGAGCCGGGCCCGATCATCGTATCTCGCCCGATGCTAATCGGTGCGCCGTTTTCGAAGAAACAATTCCCGTTGATAAACGCCCCGTTCCCGATCGTCAGCCGCGACGGATACTGCACGTAGATCGGTCCGAGTACGAACGCCCACCCGTCGAACCGCACTCCGGCGCGCTTCATCAGCCATGACCGCTGCTTGCGGAACAGCCGGTACGGCAGCAGGTTCGATACGCTGATGAGACAGACGCCGATCGCGTCGCGATATCGTGGGCTCACGGATGTCCATTCAGTGCGAATTGCGGTATGATCGTATTATGCACCGCACGGCGAAGAAAAGCAAGAACTCGGTCATACCGAATAGCCGGGCCGTGGGACGGAAGCCGACGGGCGAGCGCCGCGGGCCGAAAGCGAAGCCGCTCGGCAAGAAGTACGTGAAGATCACGATCTCGCTCCCGGCGAGCGTTCTGGCCGCGCTCGACGTGCGCCGCGGCAATCTCACGCGAAGCGCCGCGATCGCGAAGCTGATCGACGAGTCGGGTGCGCTGACCGAATAGGGCGCCGATTTAAACGGGCATCCGGCCGCCGTCTTCTTCCGCGATCGATTGCGAGGAGTATCTGGTGGGGATCTAAGTCCGCCCCGTCGAGTTGCGCGAAGCCCATACGGCTTTGCAGATTGACACCCGCCCCTTCGTCTTTCGGGAGTCGCGCAGCGTGTCTCGCACTTTATTGCTTCCACCGAAGATCCCGCAATGGCTCATCATGGTCGCGGATCAAACTCCATTCCTCGTCAACCTTGAGCATGCGATCCTTGCCAATCCCGGTAGCATCATCGGCGCGTTCGCCACATCGATCGGCGGCACGATCGGTCTGTGGTACAAACTGCGCGCCGACGAAAAGATACGTCAGCAGCAGCGCGCCGACTCAGCCGCCCTTGCCGCTGCCGGACCGGGAATCGTCGAAAAAGAACTTCGCTCGCAAATAAGCCAAGGACTCGATCGCGAACGCCGACTTGAGCAACAGATCAACGATCTTCTAAAGACGATCGATGAGTCGATTGTACGCAGTCGCGTTCAGGACACCCACACGAATGCGGTCGAAGCCATCAACAAGACGTACAAGTCTCAGATAGACGATCACGCGGCGGACGCGCTCAAGAAAAGCGGAGACAGCAATGCTTAATCGATCGAAAGCATTTCTGGAAAAGCTCAAGGCGTTCTTATGGCAGCACCTTCTTGCGATCTGCCTTTTCTTGATCCTCGTTCCGGGCATCCTTGGGCCGCAAATGTTCTTCCTGTACCGCATCACGCAAAACGAATCGCGATTGGAACAGGAACAGCACGAAATCGCGGCCACGCAGCGCAAGCTCGAAATCGTTCAAGAGAAGCAGACCCGGCGGCAACACAATTCATGCCGCGTCTCGCGTGAACGCGCTGACGCAGACGAGTATGTCGGCAACGTTGATGCCGACACGCAATACATGTTGGCGAAATTCTTGGCGCCGAATTCCGTGACGCTTCGTAAAGCGTTTCGTTTTGAGGCCGCCGCGCACGCCCATCGTGCGCTGATCGCAAAAAAACTCGAAGGAGATTTGGGCTGCTGATGAGCTGGCTACTTCCGGAAATAACCGCGATCGAACGCGATCCCGTCGCACGCAAGACGGCGTTTTGGGGATTCGTGCTCTTCTTCTTCGTGATCGGTGCGACGATTCTCGCCTACGCGATCACGTATGTCGGCAATGTGAGCGATAGTCTCGCGGCACAAGAAGCGCAGATATCGGCAAGTCAGCGATGGATAACGTCGCGGACGAAGATCGTCTGCCGCGTTGCGGCCGATCGCGAACGCGCGGAGATCGCCGGCGCCCGAAGCATCTCGCAGGATGCGGTTCTCGCGCTATCCGGGACGCCCCACCCGACCCCTGCTCAGCGCGAAGCGGTAGCCGACCTTCGCCGGGCCATGATCGCTCGTCAAGCAATGTCGATTCAGGTTCGCAACGAGACGGGCTGCTAACCCGCACTCTTTTCGGTTTCGTCGTTCCGCACTATCACGCTAGGAGCATCCGCACGTGTCTTTTTGGTCATGGTTGGGCGGCGCGCTCAAAACCGCGTGGACGTTTCTCACTTCTCCCGCGCCACCCGCGCCGCTTCCCAGCACGGCAACGGGAGGCGTCGTAGCGCCGACCGGAGACGCTTTGACGAATCGCCTTGCGCAATTCATCGCATCCAAGAACTATTATCTCGTAACCAAAGCGGGCGGGCTAATTCACAAGACGACGCCTGAGCAGAATCTCGCGACGGCCACGGCGTTGATCCCAGCCGCAAAGGGCGCGGGCATTCCACTCGCGCTTCTGACCGGATACGCGATTCAAGAATCGCTCGGCGATCCGCTCGCGTACGATCGCAACATTGCGCTCGCGAAACCGAACGACACGCCGCACGATGTCTTCCTTCGGACCGACCTCGGCCTGCTGCAGATCAACGGTTCGACCATCGCCGACTTGCCCGAGTTCGCGACCGCGACGGTCGCCGAGATGGAGGCAAAGGGCTACGATCCCGTATGGTCGGCGAACTGGGCGGCAAAGACGATCGCAGGCAATCTCGAGTGGGCGACGCAGCAGATCGTCGACGATCCGTCTCTTGCGGTGAAGATTCCAAAAGGTCCGCTGCTCAACGGCGTTGCGATCGATTCGGCATGGACGCTTGGCGCGCAGGCGTATAATAATGGGCGCAAGGGCGCGCTCCACATCGCTCACGTCACCGTCATGGTCAACGGCGAGCCGATGGTCCCAGAGCCCGTTCTCGACGGCGCCGGTAAACCGGTCCTCGACACGAATGGGCAGCCGAAGACGCGGCTCGTCCCAGCGAATTGGAAGTACGCGCAAGACGTGCTCGGATCGTATGTCGCGTTTATTCCGGAGGTCGGCGCGTGAGTACGTCCCCGACGCGCGAAGCGATCTCCGCTGAGCTCGTATTCACCGACGATACGCAGAAGTCAGATCTGCTCGACGAATCGCTGACCTCGACGGAACTGATCGAGTTTTTGCAGCAGCTTCTCTCCATTCGCGACGGCGTGTGGAAAGGCAAAAAACTCGAAGTTCTTTCTGTCCGGACCGATCACCCGACGGAAGACGGGCCGGACGGCCACCAGGGTGGCAACGCGATCGACTTCGCGCCGATCCTCGACGACGCCGACGTGCATCTCATGCAAGACCTAAACAACTGTCCGCGCGCGATGGGCGTCGGGCTTGGCGGCTTCTATCAGAAATATCTCGGACTGCTGACTCACGGTTTCACGGATAATTCTGAGCCACATATTCACGTGCAGGTGCTCAATTACTGATGATCGTCACGCTACACGAAAGCGCGAGCGCGCCGATCTTCCTGGGCGATTATCACGTCGAGATGTTCGCCAAAAAGACGCTACCGCAGTCCCTGGTCGACGAGTGCTACAACGCGCTCGTCGCGGGCTCGATGAAGCCGAGCTACGTCGAGGCCGTGCGGACGTACTTCTCGATCAAGAAGTTCATCGTGTTTGGCACGCCAACGAGCTACGGCACGTTCGAAATGAACCATGACCCGCGCGATCGCTCGACGAACATCGAGATCGCGGCGATGTGTATGGGCGGCGAAGGCGTGAAGATCGCCGGACCGTGGGGGCGCTATCCGTACACTGCGGCACACGGCGTCATGCACGCGGCGATCTCGGCGCGCGTCTGCAAGCTCAAAGCGCTCGACCCGACCGAGATCTTCGATCCGTCCGTCGATCCGAACGTGCTGCAGAACGGGCCGATCTCCGTGCTTGCGACGCACGGCGAGCGCGCGATCCAGACCTACGAGACGCCGGGGCCGGATAGCGCGACGACCGAGACGCTCGCACGGCGCTTTGGCTATTTCGCGTACAGCGGCGACCCTGATTGCCGATGGGACGTAGCCGCGCTCGATCCTCGAGACGCCGACAAGCTCGGTTCGGCCGAAAGCGCACGGACCACGTGCATCGAGTCCGCCCACCGGCTGCGTGCGTTGACGCGCTCGTTCATGGACGCGGGAATCACGGACTTCTGGGGCTTGGACGCCGCGCCTTGAGCGCGACGATCTCGGTTCGCGTCGCCATCATCCGGATCGCGATCAACGCGCGGAGCGAGCCGGACGCGCGCAGCACGGTCGGCCCGGCCGTCGCCTTTCTACGAACGCAATTCGGCGCCGACGTGCAAAGCGTCGAGATCGAAGCGTCGCCGTCTTCGGGAGATCGCGATCGTGATTGCAGCCCCGCTCGTTGTCGCGACCAGCCCGGCGCATAACCGCGCGCCCGCCCCGCGCATCGAAGCCACGCCGAAGAAGCGCGATGCCCGCGTTCATCTCGACCTCACCGAAACCGCAACGACGTTCCTCGATTCGCAGCGCATCCATCACACGCTGTCGGCGACGCTCGCGACGTTCTCATACCAGCCGATCGCAAACGTCACCATCTTCGCCTCGCCAGGCTACAAACACGTTCATGATCTCTGGGCGATGGGCGCGCGGAGTGACATCTCGTTCGACGGGCTGATCTACAACGTCGGAATCGCCTATCAGATCGATGGCCGGACGAAGTTCACAGCGAGCTTCGGGCGAGACATGGGCGCCTCGCCGATTTCGTCTTCGACGTTTCCGAATTTCCAAAATTACGTCAGCGCGTCCGTTACGACGCGCGTCTTCTAGCGGAGCCTTTTCAGCATGTCCGATCCCGCCCCGCTCCCCACCGTCCGCGCCGCCGTCAAGGACGCGATCGCCGAGTCTCGAGCGACGGGCGTCGCCGTCGTCCCGGTCACGGCCGCGAGCGATCCGCAGGCGACCTCGGCGATGCTTCGCGGCGAGCTCGTCCTAGCGCGCTGGTGGGCGTCGAACAAATACACGATCGTCGGTGTCCTCATCATGCTCTACGGTTCGATGGAGGCGGACCATGCGCTCGGCACGGTCGCGCTATCCGTCGCCTGGCTAGAGACGCATTGGTGGCCGTTCTTGCTCGGGCAGATCGTCATCCCGGGACTTCGCGCGATCAATGCGACGCGAGTCCAGAATCCGACGACGACGATGGTCGTCAACGCGTCCCGCGCGTGACCGTCACCCGCCGCTGGTCCTGGGCGGCCTTGGCCGCGCTCGTCGCGCTCGAGCTCGCGTACGTCCTCGACCCGAACCTCGCGACCCACCGGCTAGACGCCTGGCTGCACGCGCATCGCCTCCCCGGCCGCGCGTCGCAAGTCTACGTGCTCGTCGCCGGGCTGCTCGGGCTCGCGTATGCGCTCATGGTCGCGCCGTCCCGACAGCCGTCTTCCGCCAGCGCTCCGACGTGGCTCGCTCGGATACGTGATTCCGCGCGATCCTGGGCCGCTAGCGCGCGCGCACGACTCATTGACGCATATTCACGTGTCCGCGCCGCCAGGACGCGCTACGCGCCGATTCCGAGGCCGTTTCGCGCGGCCAAGCCGGAGCCGGAGCACACGGCGTTGGACGACGCCGCAATTCACGCCGGAATCGTCGCCCCGCACCCCGCCGTCGCGCTCGCGGCCGCCGTGATCGGGCGCGCGATCGCGGACGCGGCCGCAGCCGGCGCCCTCACTGTCGACGCTGCAGCGTCGCAACGCCGCGATGATCTCGCCGGCGGCTCACTCAACACGCCCTTGCAAGGAGAACCCATGTCCGTTATCACCACGTCCGACCCCGAGCCCGAAATCTCGTCCGTCAGCGAGTCGGCCGAAAGCCTTTCGCTGCCTTCGATCCCGACCGTCGTCGCCGGGCCTCTCAAGCAACTGCTCAACGCAGCACTTGCCGTCGCCGAAAGCAACGCGTCGAAACTGACGCCGATCTTCGCTTCCGAAAACCTCAAAGTCGAAGATCTCATCGTTGCAGCGGTCAAGAAACAAAACCCGTTGCTCGGCGACATCGTTGGAGCGCTCGGCTCCGATATCGTGAGTTTCCTCGGCGGAGAAGAGGCGGCGGCCGTCATTGCCGTCGAGGCATTGCTCGCTGCGGAAATCGCGAAAATCTAACCCCGACCCCTTCGAAGCCCCTTCGAACCAGCGAAGCCCCGTCGTCCCTTGCGGGATGGCGGGGCTTTTTTCGTGCCTTCGCGCGCGGGTACGGACGTCGAATGGAACGCTCGCCGCTCTACGAAGACACCCGCCGCCGATTCAAAGAAGAATCGACCGCGCAAGACGTCGTCGACATCGTCGCGTGGCTGCTCACGCACTACACGGACGACGGACTTTTGCGCGCCCCGCAGGCGAAGCGGCGGGCGACCGTTATGATCGACGGCGTGCGGTATTGGCTAGTGCGCGCGCGCAAGCAGAAGCAGTGAGGCGAACGGCGTCTGATTTCTCGAACGCCGCTCGCACTGCGGTCTGCACCCGTTACGATGCTACCGCGCGACGGTCAGCGGCGTCAATAATGAATGGCGCCGATTGGCGGGTCTGTCTCCCGTATGCGCTGCAGCCGCTCGTACGCGCCGCCAGCTCTCGGCAATCTCAGACAAGTGTGCCCAAAAATCCCGCCCACCATCATACGCTTCGGGTCAATCGGCCACGGATCGAACGAGCACGCGGCCGGTGTTTACCTCGGCTTCGGCGTCGTGGCAGATCAAGCAGCGTGGCTCGGGCGTAATCACGTCCTCAAGGAACCGCGCGCAGAACGTCGCCGGACACGGCTCGTCGCGGTACGCCTTAGCCACGATCAAGCTTTGGTTTTATCACCGCTTCTTCAAATCGCCGGTTTAAATAATTTCCTTGTGAGATAATAGCAGCAATCGGTGCGGGAAATGGCGACATCGCCCGATCCTCGTATTTGCCGTATTTCTTTTCAAACTCACGGTGACGCTTCGCCTCTTCGGACCTCCACTTAGCCTTGGCATTGTCGGTGTAGGAAACGCCAAGCGATTTCAAAATAGCTCGAACCGCTTTTAGTGCATCTTCGTTGGAAATGCCGTATTCGGCGTCACTCTCATATTGCGATTGCAACAGTGCGACGAGATCATAGGTGCGCGGCAGTTTTTCGTCAGCCATTCTCACACATAATCTCGTCGCGATCACTAACAAGCCGAACAAACCCAAGCGCGACGAATGACTCACGCACATCGCGCGGTAGCGTCGCGAAAAACCCGGCGCACCAAACGTCCTCGCCTTCCGATCCCTCGGCGTCACCCGATCCGTGCTTATGGCAGATCTGATGTCCAGACTTCGACCATTTTCGTTTCAACTCGGCAAATCGCTTCGCCGAAATCGGGGTGTTCGGCCCGAAAATGCACGTGTCGCATGCTTTAGCTCGCACCTTGGCCGGGAATTGCGACGGCAGCGTGCTACGATCGCTCACCGCGCCTCTCCATGATCGTGGTGCCGCGCAACCGCCCACTCGATCGCCTCTTCGGGCGTTAATGCTAGTTCGGTGACCACCATAACGCAACGCGAGCAATAGGCCGAGTACGTGGTGGGGCGCCTGCCATCATGCGATATGCGAAGCGTCGACAGATGACGATAATTGTGGACTGCATCGGGGAGCGTGCTCATTGCTTTCCTTCCGGCTAATAGCGATTCGGCAATCATCTCGTCCATCGATTCCATAGCCACGTGCCTGCGCAAGCGACCATCGGCCGCTGCAGACTTCGGCATGAGCTTCGTTCTCGTCAACGTCCTTTCGGTGCGCCTCCGCGATCGGCTGCGCGTACAAGTTTGACGGATCGTTGTCGCCGCTGATCTCAAGCGCCAGGCGATGATCAATGACCCACCCCTGCCGATGATGCCGCGGCAGCCCGGCCGCGTTGTAGATTCGGTCCTTGACCCGGTACGGCACCTTGCGATGCGCGCGTGCGAAACCAGGCGTGCAGATCGCCGAGACCGGGGCTGAGAAGTAGGCGGACGGCGGCGGAGTTGCGGTCATGCAGGAATCCCCGGCGCAGAAAAGTCGAGCTTCGGGGGATCGATGCGCTGCGGCACGGCGAGCCCACGATCTTGTAGGAAACGCCGCGCGAGCGTTCGCGCGCGATCGAGATCGCGGACGCCCTGCTGCACCTTAACGTTGCCATCGAGGATCCCGACGAGCTGGCCGGTCTTTATGCCCAGCGCGTCAACGACTGATGGATCGGAGCCGGTATCCGCGATGCAGAACACCGCCGTGACTCCCTCAGGTGACTCTTGACCATCGCGATCAAGACGCCCCACGCACTGTTGATGAAGTGCCGGGCTCCAGTCCAGCTCTCCGAACACAACGTACCGCGCACGTTTCTGCAAGCCATCAAGTCCAGCGCCGGAGCGGAGCGAACAGATCAGTAGATCCGTTTCGCCATCGACGAATCGCCGTTTCGATTCGGCCTTCTGCCGATCGGTTCGCTCACCGTGATAGAACTCGGGTCGCAGATCTCGCAAGAGGTCGCCCCAAAGCGCATATACGCCGTGGTGCCAACCGTACAGAACGACCGGCTCTCCGCTTTCCACAATCATGCGCACGTAGTCCGCGACGAAGGGTGCTTTGGCAATCCCGGTTGCTTGGCGCAATCGCCACGACAACTCTTCGCTCGCGCGCATCGCGTCGCCACGCTCGCCGCCGCCCGCGAGCAAGAACCGCGCTAGTTCAGCCGCGCGACCCTCGATCTCTTCAAGCGGCTTATGATCGCAGTCAACCGGCTGGTCAATGAGTTGAACCGGCGGAAGCTCGCGGCCAACTTCAGCGCGCGTCCGGCGAACGAAGATACCTCGCTCGCGCAAGTATCCGCCTAAAGCCACAGGATCACGCACGACATCCCCGCCCCACTCGCGATCGAACTCCGCTTTACTCCCAAGAACGTCCGGCGCTAAAATCTCGACAACGTTGAACATCTCGCCGCCGCGATTGTAGATGGGCGTCGCAGTGAGTCCGAGGCGGTACGTAGCGGCGCGCGACAAGATCCGGCCAGCCGCATATCGTATGATCGGCTTCGTGTATCCGGGGCCGCTTCGAAACTCTTGCGCCTCGTCGTAAATAACCGAGCGAATGAACGGGGCGAGGAACTCGGCCCAGCCGCCGATCTTCGAGTACGAAATCACAATCACATCGGGAACGGGTTCCCCGCGGGCTAGCTTTTTCGCAAGATCGAGCGGCTGATTGCGGCGATATGGCGAGCCGACTTGGACGACGTGAACGCCCAGCGATGGCGCGAAACGGTGAATTTCGGCTTCCCACTGCCGCGGCAAATGCGTCAGCGTCACGACGAGCGCTGGTCGAGCCTCCGTCCGCGCGAACAGGCATATTCCCTCGACGGTCTTACCAAGCCCGACCGCGTCCGCACACAGGACGCCGGCTGTTCCGCCAAGCGCGAAAGCTAGGTCGCCGGGAAGCCGCTGATAGTCTCGAGGCGGAAGCGCAAGCTCGACGTTCGTCGGAACGTAATCCGCCGCCGTGACCTTCGCGATCGCGGCCTCGAATCGATCGTAGGCAGCGCCGGCATCGCGCAACGCATCAAGATCGCTTGCGCGTACTGGCTCCATGGGGTAACGCTCAAGGAACCACAGCAACTCCTTCGCGTTTTCGTGGGTCGCCGCCAAATTCACGATCCCGGGCGCTTTGCTTGCGCGCTCGAAGACCCGCTTGAGACGAATAGAAACCTGCGGTTCACATTGAATCGCCCACCGATCGTGAGCTGAGTCGAGCGTATATCGCCCATACGTCCTCATGCTGTGAGCATGCTCGCAATGATCGATGCTCGTTGTATCGGCTTGTCGCCGAGCGACGTAGGTAGCGCAGCAAGAATACGATGCGAGGACGACACGACGATCACGCCTCGCACGCTCTCGTGCTCGACGTATCGCATCAGCTGCCGAACGACCTGAGAGGGGGACCCGCCGGTATACGAAGTCTTGATCTCGATAGCGATGCCAAGCATCGAACAAAAGAAGTCTGGGCGATCTCGTCGGCCGGTCGATAGACGCAACGTCCACTCGCGCTTGAATACGCCTGGAGCCAACTCCTCAAGCACTGCTTCGACTTGGCGCTGCAAGCCGGCTTCGTCCGAGAATCGATACTTCGGAGCTACGATCGCACCCGCAATTCCGTCGAGATACTGAGGCAGCGTCGGCGTCTCGCAATTCACAGCGAATGATCGTCCTTCCATTCGAAGTCGCGCACGCAAAACGCGACGAAAAGCATGAGCACCGACGCGATGCAGGCGACTGCGATTTGCACGGCCCTCATCGCGTCCACATTTCTAACCCGGCCGTGCCTTCGTGACCGATCCAACAGATTCGCGAGAATGCCGCGTCTCCGTCGAAAGCGGCCTCATGAACGTTATGCGGCCCGGCAATCGCGCACGGGAACGTCCACGTCCGCTCGCCCTGCGTGACGGTCACGGTAGCGTCGCAGGGCGTCATGACGCGATCTTCTGCAGCCGCTTCGCCCGTGCGACCCACGCCTTCGGGATCTCCATCAGCAGCGCGCGCTTTGGTATCTCGATCGGCAGCTGCACCGTGCCAGCGGCGATCGCTTCGACCTGCGCGGCGTCCAGCAACTCGAATGTGATCTTCTTCAGCGGTTTCTTCTTAGAGCCGCGCGCGACCGGATCGGCGTGCGCGATCTTGCCCTCGATGACGTCCATGCCATAGCGATGGAGCGCGAACGCATGCGCTTTGTCGGCGCCAGGATCGTCGGTAAACCGAATGCCGTATCGATGAAGAATTTCCAACGCAACTTCTGTCTTTGGAGCGTTGCCGCGGCCAGTAAGATGCTTCTTTAGCGTCGCGGGCTGAATTACGATCACTTCGCATCCATAGCGATGCGCCACGTCGTCGAGCGCGCATTTTAAGTATCCAGCGTCAAATAAGGCAGCCGGGTCCGCGGCGTACGATATTGGGCCTTCGGTTACAAGCAATGGCTTCACTGGCTGCTCCGTAATAAATTGTGCCACTCGAATCATAATCTGAGCCGCACGATCGCGAAGCGATGACGTCGGCTTGGTTACGATTCGTTCGTGGTCGAACCCATTGCTAATTCCGTATGAGGATACAGATGGGTCTAGGCCGATCGCGATTTGGTCAATCATGCAATCCTCCGTTCGGAATCCACTTGTAGTGCATATTCGTACGCCTCGTCATCAACAGCAAAGCATAGCGAATAATCCACGTTCAGCGGAACATCTGCGGCAGGCTTGCCAGTGACGCGATTCCATAATCCGCGAATATGCGTTGGTCGCGCTCGGACTAACACGAACTTCTCTGAACGCTTGCCAAGTGGCGCAGGATAAACCTCCCCACGTTTGATGCCCGCACGAATGCTTCGTCGATAGCTGTAACCGTCCTGATTTAACGCATTAACGACGTCCGACAATCGGTAAACCTTGCTCACGCCACCGCCCTCGCCGCCGCGCTGATATAAATGTCGCCGACGATCGCCCAACAAGTGCAATGGACGCGTCCTGCCGGCAAAAGACCGAGCGGGCACGGCTACGGTTTCGTCGCCGTCGCGCAAATAGCTGCGGCACGCGACGCAGCGCGTCATGCGATAGCCGTTGGCGGAAGCGCCGTGCAATCCGTCAACAGATGAATCGACACGCAACTCAGCCAGCCCGTACGCCGACCATCCGCAAGCTGTATGCGTACCATGATGAACCCGTCGCGAATCGGCTCACGTTGAGACACGACGATACCCTCTTCGTCTTTCAGCTTGCCGCTACAAATCTTCGCTCGCTGGCCGGTAAACGTCATCTTTGATTTCCGATCGCTACCATGCGTGACGACCTTTCAGAATTAGCGCGAAACGTCCAGCTTTTGCGGTATGCAAAGCGTTCGTCGTTATTCGGACGCTCTATACGTTGCAACAGATTTGAGCGGACGCGATAGCGTGGGCGGGTCATACGGAAACCTCAACGACCATACTCTGTGGAATCTTAACTAGCGTGAGATTAGCCGGAGCACCAACTTGAGCGGTAACTCGCTTATCTAAAACGAGCCACGGTTCACCATCGACCGCTTCAACATCAGCAACACGGTCGGGACCAAGAATGCTTCCCGATTGCAGCTTGTACGTTACGCGGTCACCAACTTTAACGATCACCGCACGCGCCTCCATACCTGAACCAACGCCCCGCTCGCGCACCGGATCGTCGTCGTCGTAATCAGGCTGTCCGGGACGCCGTGATGGACCGTGCCGGTAACGCGTCCGCGCCCGCGCAGCCCGATCCCGAGATGGTGCGCGAGGCACGTGCGGTCCGCGTCGGCTTGGGTCGCCTCGGCGAGATAGGCGTCGTAGTCGGGCTCGCGCACGTTGTCGGGAAGCGCGGTCGGGATCGGGGCGGGTGTGGCGCGCGCGTGGATCGCGGGCGGGGTTTGCGCGATCATGCCACACCGCCTTCGCTCATCGCTTGCGGCTTCGTGTTCGCGGCGATCTCGCCGAGAAGATCGCGAATGTCTAGAGATACTTCTAAGAGTCGATCAAGAACATCCGTAATCGCTTCGTCATCCGCTCCCGTTTGATCAATTTTTTGCGCTTCAGTCATGATCGTCGCGCGGTCGCGCATCGCAGGCTTGTCGAAATTCATTTCGTCTCCTCAGCACTTCAACAACGCACCGCAAATCATGCAGCGCGGCATCACGCAACTTCCTTCAGGTCAACCGACACGTCAACATCGATTCCAACTTGAATCATCGGAACAGTTCCACTGACGTACGAATGATAGTGAAACACTTTGCCAAGCGATGCCATCCAAGATTGCATATTGAATGAACCCCAAGACCAACGTGCATTCATCGCGGTAACAATTAGCCGTAGCGGAGTAGCCGCTCTAAAGTTGGCGTTGTGGCAATTTCGCTTTGTCCAGGAAACCGTGTCTTCTTGCCAATAGCGAACGAGTCGTTCGATGGCCGCTATTCCTTCTCGCGTAACGGGCCCGCTAAAATCTAGCCATGCTCCGTTGAGCTTATAACCGATCTGCTCAAACGCCATGTCCTCGAAAGAACACCTAAAAAATCTTTTTATTGGCCCGACACGCATGGCACACGACGACCATGGTGCCAATTCGATATGTTGAATAGCGCTTCGCGAGCATGGTGCTTTCAATAAGGCAGCGCGATACAAGTATTCGTTCCGCTCGCATGCGATGATGTTCGTTCTTTTAGTGAACGCCTTCGAACGCCAGAATGATGCTCCTTCACGACGATCAAGTAACGCTTCCTCAAAATGCCAGAGCGCTCCAGGCAGCGTCAATATTGATGCCGGCCCACGCCTCCACTCGTTCGAAAATGAGTCAACGACCATCTGACGAGCGAGAATTTTCTCGGGCCGCTCGTACGCGTGCGCCCGATGATACATCAGACCTGAGTCAATCTCTCTGGCGTTTGATAGGCGATCCGCCAGCTCGTGAACTGACGCGCGCGACAACGATGTACTCCATCGCACCATCTCGTCATGAAACTGATCACGACCATCGACGACGTCAACTTTCATGCCGCGTTTTCTTTCAGCGCGCGCGTTTCGAACGCGGCGCGCAGCTCGAAGTTGCGATCGGCGACGAGGCGCGCGATCCGCGATACCATGTCATTGTTGATCTTCCAGCCGTTCGGGTCGTTGACGGCGAGGCTGTAATGCCAGCGCAGCACTTCGATGATCGCTTTCGCGCCGACGCGTTTTCGGCCGCGCCGGACCTGCTGTAACGCGAGCGCCTCAAACGCGTCCACGACGTGCGGGTTCGCGCGCGCCCACGCATCGAAGCGCTCGCTGAGCGTTCCCGTGCGCGGTGCGGGCGTGATTCGAGTCGCGGCGTCGAAGCAGAGCGCGAGCTGCGCCGTGAGGTCGTTCATCCCATACCGCCTAAAGCGCGGCGACGCTCGATCTCGCGGTTGACGTACCACGCTGCCTTCTGAAGATCCTCAATGCCGTTCTTCTCGTCGGCGCGCCACAGATATTTCATCGCGTTTCCGATGCAGAAATTCATGTGCTCGGTAACCGTTATGCACTCGACGCCCGAGGGGGACGAGGTGTAGTGGCGCGGGTGATTCACGGCGTCGTTCGCGGCATCTGCGTTGCTATCGCTCATGCGCTCTCTCCGTCGATGATGCGGCGCGTTTTGCATGGCCAGACGTAGCAATCGTGGATGCACGAAGAACTCATTGTTCCAGGGTCTTCGCAATGCAACGCCGCGATGTCCGCGAGTTTGCGTTCGGCGGCTTCAAGGTCGTTGTAGCAATGGCGCAACTCTTGAAGCAGCTTCTCATTTTTTGCCTCGACTTGCTTGCGAGAACTCGGCGGCCAATTAAAAGTTCGTTTCAACTCGTCGCGTTCTGAAATCGCTTCCGCCGCGCGTTTCTCGGCGGCTTCGAGCGCGTCGCAAAGCGCGGGAACGTCGTTACACATCTGCCACGGTATGAATGCGGAATACCGTTCGGCTCGCTCTCTGCAAGCGGCGATTTCGTCGGCGGTCATGGTGTGCGGTCCAGCGCGAGGCGACACCACGGGCACCACTTTGGTTCACCGTAGTAAGAACGATCGGCGCCGCGTACCGTGAATTGTGGGTCTTGCTTGCAAGAGTCTGCAGCCGTCCCCATACACTGTTCGCACGCATACGTTCTAGGAGGGAGTTTGCGAAGCGCGCCGTTCGCGTTGCGGTTCACATTTTTCATGACGATCCTTCCAATGCGCGCAGCACGGCAAGGCCACAATCGCCCTCGCGATATTCCCACCACGGCTTCGAGGCGGCTTCTCGCGCCGCCGCAATCCGCGCGTCTTGTTCGCGGATGTGCGCGAGAAGCGCGGGTACGTCGGCGCGTGCGGCGGCGATGAATGTTGTATCGGCGTCAGCGTCGGGCAACGTTTCAAGAATAAGACGCGGCTCTCTATCATGAGTCGGTTCGTTCACGTCATCAAACACGGTCGTCGATTCGATATAAAAATCGTCGATGCTGATTTGCCACGGCCCCGCCGTCGCCGCGTCCGCGCGCACCTCGATCTCGGCTAACTGCTCCGGTGTCAGCATCACGCGTCTCCTTGCATCGCGCGTTGATACGCCGCGTACTCATCGGCGGGCGAATCTGCGTTGCCGCAAAGTCGGATGTCCGGATCGCGCTTGAATGCCGTACACGTGGGACGGCCTTTGGCGTCGTAGACCCATTGCTTCGGAAACTCTGGGTCGGCAACGTCGGCCGTCGCCCACGCTTGCATGAGAATGCCGAGCGCGCAATCCGTGACATCATTGCCGATGTCTCGGTAGTGCATGCAACCGGCATCGCAAACGGCCTCTTCGAACGCCATGCCCTCGCTGCCGCTCGACGGGCAATACGGCTTTCCGGCGAGCGACGGCGTGGCGGTCGTCGCGTTCTGGCTGCGGCGCGTGATCAGATCAATAAGTGCGCCAACACCGTCAACGCGCACAGGATCAGTGCTCAAATCGTCTCCCCGTACTTCACGCCGCAGAACGGGCAATAGCTCGCGAGGATCGCAGGCGCGCTTTTGCCGCGCACCTTCTTATCGGTAACCGTCGCGACGAACACGCGCGGCGGCCCGAAGAGTCTGCGTTGCAAGTGCGCATTTGACTCGACCATCTCCGGTCGCGCGTTTATGAGATTGATGCAGTCGCACATCACGCTTCACCTCTCATCGCGCGCTGGTACGCCTCTTGCTCAACGCGCGGATCGCGAGCATTTCCACAACGCCGAGCATCAATCGACGTCAGCGATGATGCGGGCGTAACCACGTGCGTGGGCGCAGCGCTCATCGACCTACGCGCCGCGCTGTCAATCGCATCGTCTAAAATATCGAAGAATCCAAGCGCGCCTTTCCAAGGTATCGCAACCTCGAACGCCTCCACGTCGGTAACGAGAAATTTGAACTGATTCGGGTCGGACCAGATACGCTGATCCTCCGGCAGCTTCTCGTCCTCTCCAGGCCGGATGCAGTCGATGAGTCGGCAGATGCCGACGATCGCGCCGCGAGGCGCGTTTAGCATGCCCGAGATATCCACTTCTGGCGAGTCGTTGTGGATGTAGGTTTCCATGCCGGTTTGATAGCGCTTACCGGCGTGAATTAGTAGCAACCCGCGATGTCGCGCGTACCACGTCCTATTTTCAACGCGCTTCGTCCCGTGCGTCATTGCGTAGCACCACGGCTGTTGAATGCTAAGGCAGCGCATTTAACGCCATCTTTACGAGCTCTGCTTGGGCGTGATAACGTTGCACGGAATTGAAGCCGCGCACTTCTTGGCAAGCGCGCTGCGTCGGCTTTGTCCCAGCGTCAATTAGCTTACGAATTCCAAGTATTACTCGCGAAAGCGTTACGGAATCCGTCTTTTGTCGCCTTGCGGCTGCACCAAGTCGCTGTCGCTGTTTGCATGACTCACTTAGATCGCTTACATAACTTGACACGATCGCATCCATTGTGTTTCGCTTACGCGCGATAGACGATCCGACTATAGTTCGAAAGCTGCCAAAGTTGCGTAGAGATGACACAAGCCGCAATTCCGACACGGGCTTAGTACCTTTGTGGCCTACGCTATTCTTGGTCAGGCGCCGCTTTCCAACTATGCCAAGGTCTAAAAGGTAACGCTCGGCAGCATTCAACGTATTTTCATCGGTAGAATACATGGCGATGCGGCGCTCAAAGCAGTTTGATCCGAAAGTACGCTTTGTAAGTTGGGCGTTACCCTCGCTGTCGAAAAAGCCGCGAAGCCACGCAGATTTCTCTTTGTCCGTTGACGCTTCGAAGTTACGAAGAACATTAAACCGTCCCACCCTGTCTCCCATTCGAACGAGCCAGTAGCCTCGCTCATCCAATCGAGGGTGCTTTGTAATCGCAAAAGCAACGGATAGGGCTTCACAGAACGCCTGCGAGAAATCCAGGTCGGCTACGCGTAAACCCAGTACGCTAGTAAGCCACGCATCCCCGACAACAGTACCGGCCAGATACGCCAACGCTTCGCGAGATTGCGAAGTGTTCTGCCGAATCTTGGCCCTGTGACGACGAGACGACTGCGCGCTACTCGACTTACTCCTGGTCGATAGCGCTTTCACGCCGCCCTCCGCTTCTGCGCCGCACGCGCGTCCATCAGCAGATCCCACAAGCCCGCAGAGTCGATGTTGCCGCCGCGCACGTATCGCTTCCGCATCGCCACGATCGCGGGCAGTGTGGACTCGCGCATCACAAGATGCTGGACGCTCCTGGTCGGCGCGACCGGAATGCTACCCGCCGCAACGTGACGGCACGCTTTACACTCCGATCGGTACCGCATCGTCCCGTCCTTGCGCCGCTCGTTGACGCTGTACGCGCTCAGCGGCTTCGTTACGTTGCAGCGGGTGCAGGTTTTCGTTCGCTGATCGGTTTGCGGCGGTGCGGTATCGTCATCATCCGCAAGATACGTCGTCGACTTCGCGTGCGCGATCGCGCGTTCGTAGATATCCTGGCCGTCGAAAATGCTGTTCACGCCATCACCTCGTATTCACTCGCGTCGGGCCGCGCGCAGTCCGCGCACGCGCTCCGGTAAACAATGTCGTGCGGGCACGTGCCCGTCAGCGTCGGCAACACGTCCGCCATCAGCGCGTCGCCGAGCCGCGCCACGATCACGCGCAGCTTCGCAGTCCGCGCCGCGCGCATCTCGGCGATCAAATCCCGCCCCGCGCGTAGCCGCACCGTCCCGATCTGCTCTTCCAGCGCCCACAGGGCGAGCGCGCGATCAACGCGCAGCTCGAACGGTAGCGCGTCGTGATCCGTGTATTCGGTCGGCGTTTGTTGCGGTGCCGCGCGTAAGCCCGTTCCACGGCTGCTGTCGCTCGGCGGAATAAGGCCGAGGTCGGCGAGAAAGCGCGCGGCTTCGGAACGGTCGCGCGCGAGCCCGAACGCAATCGGGACATCAAGTATCCCGCCTTTTCCATTATCGCCACAGGCGCCGAAGCATTTAAACGACTGCCAATCCTCGCGGACGCTGAACGACGGCGTGCTGTCGTTGTGGCCCGGGAGCGGGCAGCGGCTCACCGCGCGCGTTCCGGTGCGGGGCGGGGCGTACGTCGTGCCAGCGAGGGACGCGCAGCGGGTCACGACGGCGGTAATGGACGCGTTCACGTGCCGCAATACCCATCTTCGCAGTCCTCGCCGAATAACGATGGCTGCGCGGACAAATCAAGGGCGACTTCGGCGAGCGGGCGACGCTCACGGTGGACGTACGCTCGACAACTGGGCTCACGGTCGCGGATCGCCTCGTCGACTTCGATCGCGCGCTCAAGCTCACGCGGCCGAGTCGCGACGGTACGCCACATCGCCGAGCTGTGAAGCGGGCAGAACACGCACGATGATTTCACGTTTTCGATGCCCGCCGCGTTGTTAATCGCCTCGGCGTCTGAACGACGAATGTTTAAGTCGATAAGTGGAAACTCGTTCGTCGAGTAGCCATTGCCGCTCGGCTTCACGCGCTCGATCTCGTCGGTCGTATACCCGAGCCAGGTACGCCATTTCTTTAGCCCAAGCGCTTTCAAATGACGCGTAATCGGCTCGCGTTTGAAGCGGCCGGTGCAGGTCTTGAATGGGAAGCGACCCTCGGGGCGTTCTGCGCTCGTCGTAAACACCGGAGCGAACACGCCCGGTCCGGCGATCATCGCATCGCCAAGGCGCCCACGATCAGCAACGACGTCAAGCGGAATGCCGATCCACGCAAGCGCGCGCTTATCCTCGGCGACGCCACGATAGATCGCTGCTGGCTCCTCACCCGTGTCGGCAAATACAACGCGATCGGGGCGCTCCATCTCGCCTGCAAGAATGAAGCGTACGGCGGCGCGCGTTTGCACGCCACCGCCGAACGAAAGGATCGCAGGAACATCACTCACGACGCGTCTCCGTACTCGGCGAGATCCGCAACGCGCATCCGCTCCCGCACCGCCTCCGCGATCGGATCGTGCCACGTCCCCGCGATCGTGCGCGCGCCGTTCCACATTGCAACGCTCACAAGCGCAATCCATCAAGATTTTGGCGCGGTGGCAGAACCTTCGAAACCGCGGCGATCGCGCTCCACGCGCGCGCCTCTACCGCAGCCGAAACACGTACGCCAACCGCGCTTTGGTCGTACGCATCATGGCAATCGCGACACGCTTTGATCGCAACGTCCGGCGAAAACCGCGCCTTGCCGCATTCACGGCGACGGTAGACGTGCGCCGTATCGGTCGCGCCTTTACGCCCGCACGGTCGCCAAAAATATCCGGCCACGCCGGGCGTGGCGTATTCTCGCTCAAACTGACACACGTTTCCATCGCGTGCAGTCACCGCGCGCCGCTGCCGATCTTCATCCGCACGCGTATCTTTGCGAACCAAAAGCGGGCGCGTCACGACTCATCTCCGAACGCCATACGCGCACCGCGCCCGTCAATCTCCGCCTCGATCTGCTCGACGATCGGATCGACCCATCGCCCGAAGATCGTGCGCGCGCCGTTCCACGCGACCCGGTGCCGCGACTTCGCAAAATACCGCCGCTTCCCGAACTTCAGAATCGCTTCGTTGTCCGGATTCGTCACGTCGTCGAACTCGTCAACCGGATCGTAATTCGGTCGATAGACAAACAACACGTTGTCCGCCTTGTCGTTCAAAAACTTCGTATCGGCAAGGTCGCTCGCGCGGGGCTCGCGCTTCTTAAGCCCGCGATCGATGTCTTGGGTGAGCTGGTGCACGAACACCATGTGGACCTCAAGCGCGCGCAGCCCGCGCACCAGCTCGTCGACGATCCGCCGCGGTGCGATATCGCGTCCCGCCCGATCAGCGTCTTGCCAGCCGACGATTGTCTGCATCTGATCAATCACCACAATCCCGAGTTTCGCATCGTGACGCTTAAGCCGACGTGTCTCGGCGATGATGTCGAACGCGCTCAGAGCCGGGTTCGAATCAATCACGTAGAGCGGCCGCTCGTACGCATCGCCACAATAACGGCCGTAGATCCGCATCGCGCGATCGCTGCCGCGATCCGTCGATACCGACTCGTACGACTCACCCGTAAGGGTCTGGACGCGGCTCTGCAGCCACCCTTCGTACCCTTCCTCGATCGCAAAATAGGCCACCGCTACGGCCTGAGAAGCGGCGCTGATCGCGAACTGCCGCGCGCACGCGCTCTTGCCGCTTCCAGGCCGGCCGGCGAGCACCGTAAGGCGCCGCGGGACGAGCCGGAAATGCACTTCGTCGAGATCGCGGATCCCGGTAAGCGGTCCGAACCCGTTCTCACGATCTACCATGCGCGGACGCGACACCACGTCCGCGTCGGTCATGAACGGCGCCGACGCCCGTTCGGCCGCAATCGATTCGAGACGCTCTTGCGCCCACGTCACGACCTCGGACGGCGTTTTCGCTTCCGCTCGCTCGCGGATCTCGCCGGCGAGCGAGTGGAGTGCGCGCGTCTGGAACGCCGATCGCAGTTCCGGGATGTGCGACTTTTCAAGCGATTCCGCCGTCACGGACGTACCCAGGGACCACGATTCGAGCAGCCATTCGGGGTCCAGGACGACGTCGGCGACGCTCGCCCGACCCGCTCGAGCGGCCCGCAGGAGTGCCGGGGCGTCGATCGGCTTCTCGGCCCGGCTGAGCTTTACGATCGCGGCAAAGAGCGTGCGGTGCGGCACCGCATTGAACCAATCCGCCGTCGCGACCCCGCACAGCATCTCGCGGACCGTCTCGTCGCGCAGTGCCGCGGCGAGGACCGAGCGCTCCGTGTCGTCGATCGATTGCGCGTCGATCATCGCCGCTCGGCCAATCGCAGCGGCGGAACGCTTGAGAAACCGATCGGCTCGGCGCCAAACGGGCCTTCCCACGGCACGCCATCGACCCAGCCGTGAATGATCGGCGCGGGCTTTGGCGGGGTCATCAAGCCGTTTCCGCGCGATTTTCCAGTGCCGGGAGACGCAGCCCGAAGATTGTTCCAAACCGCCGACAGAGCGTGAAAAGGCGCATGTTTCTCGTCGGCATGGGACTGCGAGAACGCGGCCCAGATCGCTGACCAGGAAAAACCTTGAGAGCGCATATCGCGCAGCGCCGAAAGCCAGCGAGCTCTATCACGCTTTTGCGCCGACTCGGTGCGGCAATTTGCAAAAACGGCAAGCATCGCCACGACCACCACTTCCGGGGGGTGCGCCGTCGAGAGAACGAGTTCTCGACACGAACACGTTTCGCCGATTTCCCACCCGCGCGACACGAACGGAGTGAGTGTATCTATATCTATATCTGTATCTAGCAAGTTTCGTTCGTTACACACCACGTTTCCGGCGGCGTTCCTAACTGCCTCATCAAAGTGTTCCTGAAACGTTTCACTCTGTTTCACTTCGCGGTGTTTCTTGACGCGATCGGTTGAAGGCGCTGGCCCTTGAAACTCCGCAAATCGCTCGACGCGATATGTGCTGTCGGACAGCGTAAGGAACCCGCCTTTGACAAGTTCTGCGAGGGCGTTGGGCTGATGTTTCATCGCAAGCCCGGTGTAAACGGCAATGTCGGCCACGGATAGCGGCTTGAGGCGCGTTGCAAGGGCGCCGTTCATATCCAGCTTCTGAGCAAGCGGTAACGCGATCAAGAACGTCAAGCGAGCCGGCCCACTAAACTGTTTGAACACGTCGTTGTCGAGGACCGAGACATGTACCTTAACCCAGGGCAAACCCATGCAGTCATCGCCTCTTATACGATCTGAGCCGCTCGAAGAAGCGACTGCGTGATGCTGGAATACTGTTTGAGCGTTGCTGCGCGATCGCGAGCGTGCTGAAACAGCGTCTCGGCCACAATGCGCTCCGCCTTCGTCTCGACGGACGGCGAACGCAGCACGGCAATCTTTGCAGCGGAGACGCGATCCCGCGCCTCGCGCTGCACCTTGGCGTTGAGCGCCGTCTCAGCGATGACTTCGTTCAAGGCGACCGCAAGTTCGTAACTCGACAGCGCGGAGAGTTCGGCAGCGCTGAGATCATCGCACTTCATCGTCAGAACGGTACGTCGTTATCGTCGATGTCATACGACGCATCGTCTGCACTTACGGGGTTAGGCTTCGCAGATTTCGAGGCCGCTCGAGCCGGCGAAGCGCTTTGCGCGGCCCGTGGCGCGGGCTTACGGATACGCGCTTCCTTTGGACGGATCGCTTTCACGTTCGTCCAAAAATACTCTTCGCCCGTGCCTTTTTTGTACTTGAGCGAGCACTCTAGCGTCGCGATGACCGGTTGCCCGACGAGGTCCTTTGGATCGACCTCCATCTGTTTGTCGAGGTCGGTTACACCGACCATTGCAACGAGAACCGACGAATAGAAAGTCTTCTTCCCAATGCGGATCGGCAGATCCATACCGAGCGCGATATCCGAATCATCGAGTGTGATCGTAAATTTGAGCCGCTCTTCGATGACATCTGCTTTGTTTTTCGTATAGCGACCGTCCGCGTCGGCTCCATAAATCCACGCGTCGTGGATCGTGCCTTCGTAGTCGCCGTCTTCCATCTCGATCTTGTTGTTCGTATCGATGCGATCGGGATACGTTGATTTTCTGGCTAACGCTTGATTGATCGGCATTAGGTTGTACCTTTCAGATGCGCATGTGCGCTTAATGCTGCTGGCTGATGGTCAAAGTGCCATCTTGCAGCGATGCGGTGACTGCACAGTCGGTTTCCGGTTGAAGCGCGGCAGTCGCAGTAAAAATGGTCGGGACGAAGCGTTGAGCGCCGCAATGTATGCGGATCGGCTCCGCCAACGACGTGAACGATGTTCGGACGATCGCATGCCACGACGGTTAGTCGCGCGGCTTTGGCGATCGTCCGAGGTGATGGACGTGCTATTGGCATCAGTTCCACCACGACGTCGGAACAACGTGCGCGACGACGTAGATCGCGATCAGCGATACCACGACGACTGCCAACGTCTCGCTGGCAACGTCGAGCCACGTGCGTTCACGTGTTGTTTTTCGCTGATCGTTCATCGCGGGACGCTCGGGTAAGTGCGCTGCATATCCGAAATCCGTCGAGCGGCGATGCCGGCCGCGTTGTCTTCGGCGATCTCTTGTCGCAAACGCCACGCCGTTCGTTCAGATGACTCAAACGCGTGGCGAACAATTGGCACAAAATGCGGAGCAAAGCACGCAGTCGCTACGATAAGCGCTGCAAATTCAACAACATGCAAAATCATGCGGCCTCCAACGTAAATGGACGGGTGGGCTTAATCGAGAGATATGGATCGAGCTGAACGATCCGCACGGCAATGTCGCGCCCGGCAAGTGCGTTCGCGCATATCTTGGTCTGCTCGTTATGGCACCGGCAGTGGAGCGTTTCGTTCGGCCTCAGTTCGGCTTTCATGCGGCCGACGACGAGCGACTTACGGCCCATCTTGACGAGCCGGGCCCGGACGTCGCCCTTGAGATGGTCGGCCTCGTCTTGATACGACCGCGCGAGCATTTCGAGGCGCGCAATTGTTTCGAGACGATCGGCAAGCGCAAGCGATTCATCGAGCATCTCGGCCACGTCGTTCTGCATCACGCGGCCTCCAAGTCGAGCGAAAGCTGCGCGAGCGCCTCGCCGAAGAGCGTGAGGGCGGTCGCGTCGTGATAGTCCGCGCACGACTGACAGAGCGGCACCTGCACCCGTCCGGTAACGGCCAGGACGCGGGCGAACCCGTGCGCCCCGCTACGGCATTCGGGCTGCGGTGACGCTGCGCAATCGGCGCAGATCGGAGTTGAGTACGACGGGAACGTGTCGCTCGGATCATGATGCGCGCCACAAGCGGCGGTCACCAAACCCAGGCTGACATTCCACGGATAATGGGCGACCGATTCGTCGGGCGATCGGTAGGCGATGCGCGCGCTCATCCTTGCGCCTCCCCACGCCACTGCTCGAACACGTCGAGCGCGGCTTCGATCGCATCCTCCGCGCATCGGTAACCGAGGCCGTGATACCAATCGCATGCGTAGCTATCGCTGCGCAGCATGTACGACCACAAACCGGCCCCGCCGCGAATGACGATCACTTGCTCCGCGTCGGCGACGTCGAGCTGGTAGAGCTCGCCCTCGATGATCGCGACGAAATCTTTCGCAAGGCATGTGCAGAACGCGGCCGGGTGCCCGCAGGCCATACCTTCGCGGCATGTCGCCGAGTGCGCGTCCGGGAAATGGTTGACGGGCGTTGCGACGGCGGTCATGCGTCCGTACCGCTCGGCGCGCCTGATTGGATGATCCGCACCGCTTCGTCGCGTGCGCTGGCGTGGATCGCATTCGCCAAAGAAATGTCCCAGGGCGTGAGCTCAAAAGCTTTCACAAAATCCGGACGCAGCTCCGAGAACAACTTCGGCTTCTTGTCGTGCGCGCTCATCAGTAGAGCCACGCAAAGAACGCGAGCGCAATGAGAAGCCCACTAATCGCGACCGGCTCGAACGAGACGGGATGCGCAATAAGCCACCCGATCGAGAAAAGCGCGATCCAGCCGGCGACGCCGCATGCCATCGCGCGCAGCATCCCGAGCCCGACCGCTAGTTCGTCAGCGGCGCGAACAGAATCGGGATCGTCGTACCGCTGGGCATATGATACGCGTCCAGCTCGACGAGATTCCAGGCTCGACAGGTTCGTAAGGTCAGGACGGTTCCGCGCTCGCGAAGTACGCGAAGCATTTCGTCGAACCGGTTGGAGTCGTCGTGTATCGCCATCGCCGTTGTCCTCGACGCTACGCATGAGATTCATCATTGCGCGTCCTCGCGCAGCCCGAGCACGCTCTCGACAAATTGCATCGCGTCGAGCGGCCGACCAAAACCAAATCGCCGCTGCACGGCTTCGTAGTCGCCAACCCACTTGGCCGTCCACGTCGGGACGAGGCCGCAAGTAGGATCGACGCTCGCAACAGGAGCGGATTCGGGACCGATGAGATACGAATCCCCAACCAGGCGCCATTCGAGCGACTCGGGCGCCGCCACGATCGCCGCACTCACGCCGCGTCTCCGCCGCCGGGCGCGCAATGCCGATGCCCCGCGCAGCCGCAGTTCGGGCAGGGCGTCCCGCCGAGCGTCACGATCTTGCGGGCGAGATCTTGCAGGCCGCGGCACGCGTTCGGCTCCCACGCGATCGGCTTCTCGACGCGCGGGAACGCCGTCGTTTTCGGAGGGGACTTGCGGGCTGTGGTAATATCGATGACGGACATACAGAAAGACTCCGATCGTCGGAAGGGGAGCGTCAGCGAGTAGTAGCGCTGGCGCTCTCTGCGTTTAGGGGGCGAGGACGGGCCGCCATTAGGCGACGTCCTTGTGCGCGGGGCGAACGTATCTCGCGAGCGCGCGGCGGGAAAAGCGGCGGATCATCTTCTCGCCCGTGCCTTTGATCTCGACGCATTCGAGTCGGCGGGTTCGAGCAAGTTCGTGGATGTGGCTCACGTCGAGATGCAGCACGTCCGCCGCCTCATTTGCCGTAAGAAGTTCATCGTCGGCGTTCGGCTGCGCGAGCGCCTGGAGGTCGACGAGCGCGTGTGCGATTTTGCTTGTCGCTGCAACACTGCGCGTGAACGCGGAGGCAATGTCGTCGATCGCGACCTTGATCGCCTCGGTCAACCGTTCGCGCTCGATCTGCGGTGAAATCACTTTGCACCTCGAGCATAAGAACCGCGGCGATCGGCGCGGACGAACGAATCGAGCGCGTTCTCCGGAAGCCCGACTGCGAGCGCGATCCGGCGAGCGCTGCGGGTTCGGGTGAGGTCGCGTGAGCCCGAGACAAGGTGCCGGACGTAACTCGGACTGCATCCCGCGCGAGCGGCTACCGTGCGCGAGGGAAGGGTGCGCAGCGCGGAGCGCCATTCGGTGTCGCTCATGCGGCACGCTTGAGATCGGTGACGTACGATTCTGCGGCACGCGTTGCGTGGCGAACGGTTGTGCGAGCGACGCGAATCTGCTTGGCGCGCTCGTAGAACGCGATCACCAGATCGTTCATCGTGCGGGCGGCGCGAATGAAGAGCTCGTCGTCCTCATCGATGACGATTGAGGCATCCATCAGCGCGACGACGGCCTGATCCATCTCGAAGATCAAGCGCGCCTTAATGTTGAGTTGCGCGCTACGGTCGTCGTCTATACTCTCAGCCATGATATTAGGCCGCAGTCCGGTGAGCGGAGGCCAACTGAACGATCACCGAGACATCGACTTTCAGGAAGTCGGCGAGCGGCTCGAATTTATCGACGGTCGGAAACGTCTTGCCTTGTCGATAATTGGAGACCGTCGCGCGCGTCACGTCGAGAGCTCGGGCTATCGCTCGACTGTGATGGGGTTCCAAGAAATCGGCCAACGTTCGTGGCGATCGGGTATCCATGCATAGAACAATACATGATCTATACCTTGCATGTCAATGCATCAATGATGAAAAGGTTCCGGCATTTGCGCCTAACTTTGAAGCCGTGGCCGCCAAAAAGAAGCCAAAGCCGCCCCTCAGTGATTTTGAAAGAAAACGCCTGTTGCGACTTGGAAGCGCAGTTCGGGACGCGCGAAAGCAAAGGGGGCTTTCTCAGGCCGAGTTAGCTCAACGGGTCAACTGTGATCCCCAGACGATATCGAATCTAGAGCTTGGCAAGCAGGGACCAGGTTTTCTTTTGGTCGCTGCCATTGCGGATCTGTTTCGTATCGAGCTGGCTCAATTGACGGGAGACGCTACGCTGGACGCCGATCCAATCGAAGAAGCGGACGCCTTAGTTGATTTTCGGCTTCGCGGGATTGAAGTTTGGATGGACTCGACGAAGCCGAAGCTGGCTGGACTGTCTCAGAGCGCTGAAAATGTGGTTGGCGAAATTCAAAAGATTGAAAAAAGAGTGAAATCGCTCGAAGCCGCGCAGCCTCCAAAGCGAGAACGTCGCGCGTAGAAAGCACGTCATCGTTCTTCTCTCGGTACGCACTCAAGTCCGAAACGTCGGCCATTCAAATCCCCGAAAGCGCTAGCAGTTTTTTTTATTAAACCTCGCCTTATTCCAGGGATCAATCCTACTGCGACACTAAGCGATCCTGCGGCGCCTCACTTCGGCAAGCAATTCACGTTGAGATGCAACGCCGAATTTTTCGTAGACGCGTTGAATGTGGTTCCGCACCGTATTGCGCGTGCTGTCGATCGAGTCAGCGATCCCGGCCGCGTTGAGCCCTTCGAGTAGCCCGCGAAAGACCTCGCGCTGCTTGGGCGTCAAGGAAACGTAGGCGGGATCAGCGCTTTCCGGCTTGAGTGGCCCGAGAATATCCGCTGCTAACGCCTTCGCTCGCTCGCCGAACCAACTGCGCGGGTACAGCTCGGCGATCTGTGAGAGTTCGTCGAGCCATCGTACGTCGTGGTCTAATTCGTACAGAGCAATTGCGGCTTTCGCGGCGCGCCAGAGATAGCAATTCGCACGTAAGCTCACAAACGCGCTTGTGAGATGATCTCGTGCCTCGGACGTATTTCCGATTCGCGCTTGCAGCATACCAGAGACGTAGCGCGCGACGGCTTCAACCTTGGGATCGCAATGCAAATGCAGACGCATGTTCATGCCGGAACGTAGCGCCGTGAACTTCGCCAACAGGCCGGACGCCTGGGCCGGATCGACCGGGACGCTTACTTCGGCAAGCATGAGCAACGCGAGTCGATCTTCTTCGGGCGAATCGGCCCACGCGACCGTGCCGGCGATCAGCAGCGCATCCTCGAGATCGACGAGCGCGGACATCTTTTCATTCGACCGTTGCTTGAACGCGGCTCGATCGCAGAGTGCGAAAACCTGAAGGGCGGGACGGACGAGAACGCGACTGGCCCGGTGGCCTAGCCGGACCGCACCGAGCATGTCTCCGTCAAGGGACCGAATGTAGCTCAGCATCCGAAGCGTGTGGAACTGCCCCTCGGCGAGATCCCGTGTCCATTCGATGCGGTCGAAAAGGCGCTGGGCGAGATCCCGAAGACGGTCGTTTGGCTGGTGCTCGCAAGCCGCAATGCTGGCCAGAAAGGCCGTGTTGGCCATCATGGGAACGTCGTCGAACGCCTCGGCGAGGCAGTGCTCCGCAACGACGGCGAGCAACCGCCGGTAGCGCAGACCGTCACCGTTGCGTGCCGCGGTACTCGCTTCGAGCTGGACGTGCCGCGCCTCGGCGACCGGATTGTGCGGATGGGAGCACTCGGCAAGTGTCGCGAGGCAGAGATCCGATTGCCCGGCCGTCCATTGAACGGACGCGATGATGTGCCGCACTTCGATCCGAAGGTCGGGATCGCGAATTTCCGAGAGAAGCGCTTGGAGGCGCTCGACGAGATAGAGCGCCGAGGCAAAGTCGCCGCCGAATGCGTGCGCGATCGCAAGGCTCATCTTGCACTCGATCGCATCGTCGCCCGATAGACCAGGCGACACGTCTGTCAGTGTCGCGACGGCTTCGGGGAAGCGGCTCTGCCGGATGAGGACGCGCGCCTTGACGAGTGAGGCGTAGCCCGCACTCTCCTCGTTTAAGGCAATGACGACGTTTGCGGTCGAAAGGGCGTCGTCGTATCGACCGGCCTGAAAGTCGGCGAACGCGAGATCTACGGTCGGGTCGAGCGAGCGCGCCATTTCAGACATCCCGTGATTATACGAGGGCGTCGGGGCTTTATCTGAACATTAAGACGCGACCCTCTGTAGATCGCGATATATCGTACGTGTGATCGTCGGTATTTAGTGTGAGATGATCCCGCCGCCGACGGCCAGGACGTGCACAAGCGTGTGGGCGATCGAAATGATGCCGCCGCCGACAATGGAGATGATGCCGCCGCCGACGATCTGTGGATCGAACGAAAACGCGAGCAGTGCGGTCAAGAGAAACCCCTTCACAGACGATAGCTTTCGCGCATAGTCTCACAAGACTAGTCCTCTTGTCACCTATCCACTAACTGACCGAATGAAAAGGCGGATCAAAGTCCGGCTTGGGCGTATTTGGGCGATCCATCGTAAAGGACCACTTGACGAGGGTTGATCTATGCGTTTGTTTGGCACTCCGAAATGATCAAGCGCACGGCACTATTTGCCGTTGCGATAATTTTTGCAATGACCACAATCGCAGCGGCGGCAAAGAATACTTCTGGACACATTGATAGCGGTCTTTTTGTGATGGCAACGGATCCGCACGGTCGCACTGGGTGCATCGCTTCAGCGTGGTTAACGAAAATATGAAGGCAATGCTTTTGACGAGTCAGCCCTAAAGTGCCTAGAGGCTTTTCTAAAATTAGTCGGTTTGCGGCAGCAGCGGCTCGCCAGCAGCAAGCGAACACACGAGCTCAACTTCAAGCATCGGCTCAGATAGCGCGTGCCGCTGTCTTGAGGCAGCGCAACGACGCAAAGCAACGTGCGACCGATTATGCTGCGCAACGCTTGGAACAAGCTGCGTATGAGACCGCAGACCTTCGACAAACGGAATCCGCACTTCAAACCATATTAAGTTCCATAAACGAGACTTTAACCGGCTTGAACTTTCGCGCCATGGAGGTAACCGCTAAATTACCTCATTTTGACGCCAAAGGCTTGGATCAACCAATACCGACGCGCTTCCTTGACGAATTCATGCCTCCGCCTC
Organism: Vulcanimicrobiota bacterium; assembly: GCA_964657315.1. Lineage (GTDB taxonomy): Bacteria > Vulcanimicrobiota > Vulcanimicrobiia > Vulcanimicrobiales > Vulcanimicrobiaceae > CAZZUZ01. The sequence goes on along the minus strand of CAZZUZ010000002.1, from coordinate 13,272 downwards.
TTGGTGTTATTGCCAATTTGCTTCCAAGTTTAAGATTAAAGCATGCTCAAAAACAAGTAGCCGCCCATTTAGAATACAGGGAGGCGGTCGAGCAGGCATCGCTAGCAGAAAAGCAGCGCATTGAAAAACTTGAAAAGCTGACTGCGTTGCATCAAAAAGCTTGCGCGGCAGCAGACGCGGAAGCAAAAGCAAAGAATGCGGAAATTGCAGCATTCAAGCTTGCTTACGAGTCGGGCGATCGCGACGCAGTTATAGCGTACTTCACGTTGACTTTTGAAGCAGATCAGTTGCCCGGCGGTCTTCCAACTCTGGCGAACATCACGTTTGACGCCGAGTCGAAGCAGCTGGTGATCGAACGTCAATTACCTACCATCGCCGTAATTCCTAAAGCCACGTCATTCCGATATGTAAAGAAAACCGATGAGATTCTACCGGTGGTTCGCAAACCCACGGAGGTAAAGTCACTTTACGCACAAGTGCTTTCGCAAATCGCTTTGCGATCTCTTCGTGTCGCTCTCGCTGCTGATAGAGGAAGCACCGTAAAGGTATTTGCCTTTAATGGATACGTCAACACCATTGATCCACAGACTGGCAAAAACGTCTCTCCGACGCTTATTAGTGTTGTAGCTACACGTGCTAGCTTAAAAGAAATCTCATTTAATAATGTTGAAGCTACGTCTTGTCTGCGTGGTTTAAAGGCGCTCGTTTCTCGTAGCGCTCATGAACTTGAGCCTGTGCGGCCACTTGTTGTCTTCGACATGGTTGATCGTCGTTTCATTGATAAGACGGACATCTTGTCGGATTTAGAGTCACGTCCCAACTTAGCCGACATGACGCCTAGCGAATTTGAAACACTGATGACAAATCTTTTTGAGAAGATGGGTTTAGAAACTAGGTTAACCCAAGCTTCGAGAGATGGTGGCGTTGACTGCGTTGCCTGGGATATGCGACCTGTGATTGGTGGCAAGGTCGTCATACAAGCTAAGCGCTATCGCAATACCGTTGGCGTGAGCGCCGTGCGCGATCTTTATGGAACAATGATGAATGAAGGCGCGGCTAAGGGTATTCTTGTCGCTACAAGCGGCTACGGTGAAACTGCGTACGAGTTTGTCAAGAACAAACCTCTGGAGCTAATTACCGGTAGCAATCTATTGTCGATGCTTGAGGAGTATGCCGGGATCAAGGCTCGGATTGAGTTTCCTCAAACGTGGATAGACGGCGAAACGCACTTTTAATGCTTCGAGCAAAAATGAAGCGGATTTTCGTAATTGTTATTTTAAGCGTAGCCGCCATTGCATTTTCGGGCAATCCTCAGCCGCTTTTGGCCCGAACGCACGCGACCGCACCCGTCTCGTCCGGCAGCCTGCAGCTCTTCTCGACGGAGGCTGCCGCGCAGAAGCACTGCCCGCGCGATACGGTCGTGTGGTTGAACACAGCGACGGGAATCTATCACGAAAGTGGCATGCGATATTACGCAAATACGAAGTCAGGCGCCTACGTGTGTCGCGCTGAGGCCGACGCGGCCGGCGATCGCGATACGCGGAATGGGCAATGAACGTGACGCTAGCGCGTATTGCGCTCGTCAAGCGGCGGGATCGAAGCGGCGCTGATCGCCAGAACGACTATCTGGCGCGGCTCGAATTGGACCCGATATGTAGCGCGGAAAAATTGCCCATCGTCGTTTGGTATCGTGAACGTCAAGAAGGCCGTGCTTCCGGCAATGCGCCTTTTTCGTTCCCCGTCTGGGAACGGATCTACTCGAAGCGGATCGAGCATCGCACGAAGATCGTCGCAGTCAATGTGCGCGAAGTCGTTGTAGACGACATCGCTTGTGAAACTCAGGGCGTAGTCTTTTGAAACGTCGCCCAATCCACCGTTACTCGTTCGGCGCCAGCCGCGTAGGCCGCCTCGCCGCGTTCATGTGCCTCGCGAAACGCTGTATCCGTCATCGCCTCCGCCCAAGCGCGTTCGTCGTCGACCCGCTCAGCGACCGTGCGTTGCTGCAAGGCGACGAGAAATTTCGCGTATGCAAAGGCCCAACGCACGACGTAATCCTCGGCGCTGAGATACGACCAGGCGATCGATCCGGCGCCGCGTGCAATACGCGCCCAATCCGACAGCGACCGCGGCTCTTTCGCACGACGGTCGATCTGCTCTGCGAGCTCGCACAACCGTTCTCGCGACGCGTAGGGCATATCGTACCAATGCGACTCGACGGCGTGCGTTGCGCGCTCGAAGAACTCCGCTTGCTCGCGCCATGCTCTCGCGTTGGTCGCGCGCACAAGCATGCGATCGTCCTGCGGAAGCGTGAGGAATGCGGAACTCATCGATTCGGGCGTACTTTCATAGTCGTCTCTCCATTCACTGGGATCACGCGAACGGTTCGATGGGGTTCGTTTCGTGCAATTCCGGCTCCTGAACCTGGTGCTTCCGTTCGCCATTTACCACAATGGGTTGTGGGTCACCGTAGTCTGTGAGCGTTTACAAGCGCGCCTCCGGCCGCTGGGCGGTCCGACTCGACGACTCGCGCCATGCGACCGGGACGCGCAAGCGCGTCTCGCTCGGCACGTTCGAGCGCAAGAAAGACGCCGAGGCAGCGGAGCGCGCCGCAAAGATCCGCCTTGAGCGCGGCGAGTCGATCGCGAAGTCGAACCTTACGCTTACAGGGTTGTTCGAACGGTTCATCGCCGACTCGAAGGCGCGCGGTCTCTCGGGTACGACGATCTATGGTTACGAGCGCATGTGGAAATACTGTACGCCGATCGCCACGATTTCCGCCGACATGTTGCGCCCGGCCGATCTTTCCAACTTGTACGCGCATCTCATCGCGCGCGGCGGGCTCGCGGCGAAGGGTCGAAAACCGGCCGGCACGCCGCTTTCGGCAAAGACCGTCGGGAATGTCCACGGGATGCTCAGTTCAATGCTCGGCTGGGCGACGCGGCTCGAGATGATTCAACGAGACGTGAGCATCAAGGTCGAGGCGCCGAAGGTGATTCAGAAAAAAGCTCGACCGTACGATGCCCTTACTGCCCAGCAGCTCATCGAAGCGGCGGCGAAAACGCGTAGCGGGCCGATCGTCATCTTTGGGCTCTGCACGGCTCTGAGGCGCGGTGAGCTCGCGGGGCTCCGATGGTCGGACATCGACTTGGAGCGGCGCACAGCGACGATTCGGGGCAGCATCGCGATCATTCCAAAGAAGCGCTGGTACAAAGAGACGAAGGCGAACCGGGTACAGATGATCGCGCTCTCCGAAGTCGCGATCGCGGCGCTCAAGGCGCAACGCCTGCAAAACGCCGAGGACCGGGCTGCGGCGTGCGGCCACTATGTGGACGACGGTTACGTGTTCGCGGGAGAGCTCGGCGGCATGCCGTCGCCTGATACGCTTGCGCGCGCAGTCCGCAAGGTCGCGATTGACGCGAACCTCCCTCTCGTCGGGCTCCATGCGATGCGGCATGCGGTCGGGACCTGGCTACTTCACGCTGGCGTGGACGTGCGGACCGTCTCCGCTATCCTTCGGCATGCAGATGCGTCAATCACGCTGCGGGTCTACGGCCATGAGGTCGAGGGCGCGCAGGCCGCCGCCGTTGAGCATCTTGATCGCTTACTAAAACGCTAACGGATCTATTGTGCTTCCTCAGCTGGCTGTAAGCCGTTCTTCAGAAACGTGCATTGAAATTTGGCAGCCGTCGATGCGGTAAGACCATAGAATTCATTTTTGCTTAGCCCGGATTGCTCAATGATCGCTTTTAGCAACCAATCGGAAACCTCCGTAACCGACCGCGAGACCATAACAACGCGCCGCTGCCCGTTTATCATGCCTTCGTATTTATCGTGCTTCGCCGCCTCCTCGACAAATTCAAAACCAGCTGCAAGCAAAATCGCAACAATGTCTTTGATTTTCAACGGCGGGAGACCGCGTTTTCCCAAGCTAGCTACATCACTAGAGCGAAGGTTTGCATTGCATCGCTAGCCATGCGCGCGTTTTCGATGGGAATGCGCTCGCTTAGAAAGCGTAGCACCGAGAAATATATGCCACTTTTTACCACATCGATTAGCGTTGATAACGAGCGGTCCGGCGAAGGAAGTAAGGACCAATCGTGATGCACAAGAATCGACTCGAGCACCCCTTTGTAGGCATAGCTCAGGTCAACGAACGCCTCACAGAAGCAACGCCCTTGGCCAGCTACGACAAGATTCGGATTGTAGAGCTGCACTTCAGGAACGCCGTCCGCGCGCTTCGAAATTTGAGCGGCTACACTGCCCTTAAGAGATCGAGGCGGCTCACCGACTTCGGCACGAATCTGCTGCAAGAGCGTGCGAATGCCAAGCCAAACCTCACGCGCTTCGCTTGCGCATCGATCGTGCTCCCACTCCTCCATCATTTTTGGTGCCGCCACCTCGTCAATCACAGACATAGTAGTGCTATTGCAAGAGATCGGCAGTTTTCCATGCCATTTCAGTTTACAAAAACGTGGACCACCCAATACCTAGGCAAGAAGCGCGGACACCGTTTGGCCACCGACGAGGCGCGAAGCCTTGTGCCGCAAGGCTTTCGGCGAGCGGGCGGCGGGAATCGAACCCGCGACTCTTGCTTGGAAGGCAAGGGCATTACCATTATGCAACGCCCGCGTCGCAAATCGGCATTTCCCGCGCACCCGCACATTCCCCTCGGCTGGCCGTCCTCGCCCCGCGATGGACGCGATACGAAGAAACGCCGATCCCACACTGTCGTGCGGACCGGCGCTTCGAATCGCTTGGTGGGCAGGGCTGGATTCGAACCAGCGTACTGCGAAGCAGAGCAGATTTACAGTCTGCCGCCTTTAACCACTCGGCCACCTACCCATGCGCGACCGACCAGGATTACGCTCGGACCGGGAGAGCTCCTCTGCGTAAGAACTCGTTCGATAGCGTTCGCGAGACGCATCCGGCGCTTCAGTGACGAGATGAAAACGCGTTGTCCGATGCGCCGTACGAAGCGATGACTTCGATCGGCCCGACGATGTGATCGTTCATATCTTGAACCTTCTCCGCCGGAATCCAATACTCGCGGTGAACGACGCCGCCGACTTGCTGCAACGGATACTCCGCCATGAACGATGCCGATACGCAGAAGCGCAACACGTATCCCGATCCGTCGCTCTTAACGTTCCAATCGCGCGCGATCTGACGAGCGTACGCTTCGTTTTCGACCGGATAAAAAATCGGTTGCTCCGGCAATCGCGGCGGGAATCGCGTCCATCCGCTATCTGCGACGAGCTTGAGCTCTTTCGGCCCGACCGGCCGATAGAGGATAAAATCGGCTGCATCCATCGATTCCCTCGAAGAAGAACGGAACCGTTACGTTGAGCGAACTCGCATTTAGCCGACGATCGGACTCGAACCGATGACCCTCTGTTTACAAAACAGACGCTCTACCAACTGAGCTACGTCGGCACGCGATTCGAGCGCCGCTGAAGCGCTCGAATCGTTTACGCTGGTCCGGGGCCGCTACGGAAGATCGATCTCCGCGAGGTTCTTCTCGATCTTTCGCTTGACGCGTTGGAGCGCGTTGTCGATCGATTTCACGTGGCGGCTGAGGTCGCGCGCCATCTCCTGGTAGCTCTTGCCTTCGAGATACGACAGCAAGACCTGCGACTCGAGATCGGAAAGATTCTCTTGGATGCGCTCCTTGATGTCCTCGGAGACTTCCTGATTGATCACGAGCTCTTCGGGATCGGAGGTCTTCTGCGATGCCATGACATCGAGCAGCGTCCGCTCGCTATCCTCATCGTAGATCGGCTTGTTGAGCGAGATGTACTGATTGAGCGGGATATGCTTTTGACGCGTCGCCGTCTTGATCGCCGTGATGATCTGGCGCGTGATGCACAACTCTGCGAACGCACGGAAGCTCGAAAGCTTGTCGGCTTTGAAGTCGCGAACCGCTTTGTAGAGTCCGATCATTCCTTCTTGGATGATATCTTCGCGATCGGCACCGATCAAGAAGTAGCTCTTGGCCTTGATGCGAACGAAATTCTTGTACTTGTTGAGCAAGAACTCCATGGCAAGATTGTCGCCGCCCTTCGCGGCCGATACCAGGTCCTCATCGGGCCGTTCGTGGTAATCGAGCCCATTGGGCGCGCTCTGCGCAAGCGCCATCTACAGAATCCCCCGTGTTTCCATGCGGTCGAAATCGCGAGCCGCGGCCCGTCGAGCCGTCCGCATCCAACCAAGTATAGGAGGGTCCTGCAAGAGCGTCAAGGAGACGGCGCTTACTTTCGTTCCCGGCCTCGCGAGCGGGCCCGTGTGGGCGCTCGCCGTCGAACCTCCGACGCGGCCGGCCGGTGCTGCGCAGCACCCGTGCGAAAGATGGGCAGATTGCCGGCTTCGCGGACGCGATCGAGCGGAATCGCGACGATTCGGCCCGTCGCGCTCCCGATCACGAGCGTTCGGCCGACCACGATCGACGACCCGACGTTGAACGGCGTCCGTAGCGCGAGGGTGCCGAGCGGGTTCCCCGTGCGGGCATCGAGCGCCCAGATTCGGCCCGAGAGGTCTCCGAAGTACAGCACGCCGCGGACCAGTACGGGCGCACCTTTGACCGGCCCGGCGACCTGCGTGCGCCAGACGAGCCGTCCCGTCGCCGCATCGAAGGCGTGCATCCACGGCACGAGCGAGCTTCCGAAGAAGACGCGGCCGGCGCTCGCGATCGGGATCGCGGCCTGATTGCGATCGGGCACGATCCCGCTCGCGACGTGGACGTCCCACAGCGCCCGGCCGCTCGCGGCGTCGAGGGCGAAGGCGCGCTCCTCGTTGATCCGATCGACCTGGACCTCGCGCTCGGGCGGCGTCGGATACAGGTAATTCCCGACGAGCCGGCCCCCGGTCAGCACGAGCGGGCAATCGCCGAGCCCCGAGGCGTTCGCGACGGCGTGCTTCCAGGCGAGTTCGCCGTCGCGCGTATCGATCGCGACGACGAGGGGGTCCGTCTCGCCCGCGGTCACCGCGAGCGGGCCGCCGATCGGCAGCATCGACGTCATCGACGGGACGGTCCCGGCGTTGCGGACGTATCGCACGAGCCCCGTCTTCGCGTCGATGCCGACGAGATCGCCCGTCCCATCGTGTACGACGAGCATCCCGCCCACGATCGCGGGAGTCGGCATCGCCGTCCCGCTGAGGTGGACGATCCAGCGGCGCTTCCCCGTCGTCCGCTCGAACGCGACGATCGCATTCTCGCCGTCGCCGACGTGCAGGACGCCCGTGCTCATATCGGAGTTCTGATTGCCTTCGCCGACGATCACGAGCTCGTCCGTCACGATCGGCTGCGCCATCACGGAGCTGCGCAACCGCCGCAGCCACCGCCGCCGCCCCGAGCGAACGTCGAGCGCCACGAGCGCCCCCGCGTTGTTCCCGATGAACAACATGCCGCGCGAGAGCGTCGGGCTCGCCGAGATCGGTGCGCCGGTCTCGACGCTCCACGAGGTCGATAGATCCCCCGAAACGACCGCGTTATTCGAGCCGTCGAGCCGGAACTGCGACCACGTTCCGGGCCCGAGCGCGGCGGCGGCCCGCGACTCCGAGCCGGCCGGCGCGCCGACGGCACCGGCAACGGCGGCGACGACGAAAAACGAAGCCGCGACGAGCGATTCCAACCGACGGATCAGGCTTCGACCCTCTTCGCGCGGGCGATGACTTCGTGCGCCGCCGACGACCATGATACCGAAGGGCCGCGGAACGCCGCCGAACCCGGCCTCACTCTCATCACATTTTCACCCCCATCGACGGCTTCGGGATCTCGGCCTGTTCGACGAATCGCGCGGTGCCGTTCTCGAAGCGATACAGGCTGACGATCGGCGCTCGCAGATCCCCCGACGGGTCGAACGCGATCGGACCGACGGGCGACGCAAGGTTCGCCGTCCCAGCGATCCCCCGCACGACGCCCTCGCGCGACGGCATCGCACCGGGATCGTGCCGGAGTTCGCTCGCGATCGCCGCGAGCGCGACCTCCGCCGCGGCGTACGCGCCCGCGCTGTAGTTGCCGGGATCGGCATGGAAGCGCGCGCGATACGCGGCGACGAACGTCCGCGCCGCCGGCAACGTGAAGACGTCGGGCGCGACTAACGTGAAGTACGTCCCGTCTGCGAAGCGCCCGGCGAGCGGCTGATATTCCGGGCTCGCGAGGCCGTCGCCGCCGAAATACGGCAGCGCGCCGAGGCCCGTATCTCCCATCTGCTTGCGCAGGACGGCGCCGCCCGTGCTGACGATCCCGCCGAAGAACACGGCATCCGGCCGGGCGCTGCGCACCTTCGTGAGCAGCGGCTCGTAATCGATCCCGAACGACGTCAGGTGCTCCCGGCCGACGAGCGTCCCCCCGGTTCGCGCGTACGCGCTCGCGAAGACGTCCGCGAGCCCGCGCCCGTACGATTCGTTGTCGTCGATGATGAACGTGCGCGCGCGATGCATGCCGAGCGCGAAGTGCGCGAGTGCCTCGCCCTGCCGGTCGTCCGTCGCGCAGACGCGGAAAAACGTCGGCGCGTCGAGCAATCGCTTCGCTTCGCTGCCCTGCGTCAGGCCGACGGCGGTCGCCGCCATCGAGAGCAAGGCGAGGTGCGCCGCGTTCGCGAGCGGGATCTCTGCCTCGGCAACGTTGGAATTCATCGGTCCGACGACGGCGATCACCGCGGGATCGGCCGCGAACACGCGCACGTTTTGGGCGCCCTGCGCCGGGTCGTGCTTGCCTTGGATCGCGTCGTCGAGGTCGTCGAGCACGATGCTCGCGCCGCGCGGAAGACCGCGCGCGTTCGCTTCCTCGATCGCGAGCAGGATCGCGTTGCGTGCCGGGATCGCGCTCGCGCCGTCGATCCCCGAGAGCGGCAAATCGACGCCGAGCTTTATCGTGTTACCGCCCGTCGTCCCGGTGCAGCCCGGGCCCGCGAGCGCGATCGCGCATACGACTGCGAAGAGCGATCGAAGGCGCGCGCCGCTCATTGCGGCGGCGGGGCGAGTCCGCGCTGGCGCCGCGCTTCGAAGAGCAGGATGCCGGCCGCGACCGACGCGTTGAGCGAATCGAGCGAGCCGAACATCGGGATCTCGACGAGGAAATCGCACTCCTTGCGCACGACGAGCGACATCCCGTCGCCCTCGGCGCCGATCACGATCGCGACGTCGCCCGCGAGATCGGCCTTCGCGTACCCGACGGCGCCCGGCCCAGAAGCGGCGCCCGCGATCCACATGCCCGCCTTCTTCATCGTCCGCAGCGCTCCGGCGACGTTCGAGACGCGCGCGATCGGAAGGTGCGCGGTCGCGCCCGCGGCGGATTTGCGGACCGTGGCGTTCACCCCCGCGGCGCGGCGTTCGGGGATCACGACGGCGTTCGCGCCCGCACACTCGGCCGAGCGGATGATCGCGCCCGCGTTGTGCGGATCCGTGATGTGATCGAGCACGACGAAGAGCGCCGGGCCGGAGCGCGCGGCGAGCGTCTCTTCGAGCGTCACATACTCGAACGGCGCGCCGAACGCGACGACGCTCTGATGCGCGCGATACGGAAAGTTCGTGAAGAACGATCGACTCTCGAAACGCACCATGACGCCGAGCGTCTTCGCATCGTCGAGCAATTTTTTGATCGCGGGATCGCGCTTGCGATCGTCGCCGACGTGGATTTTCCTGAGCGGCTCACCCGCTGCGAGCGCTTCCTCGACGGCGTGAACGCCGTACACGACGTCGTCGAGATCGATCTTGTCCTTCTGTCTCGGGACCCGATCGGGGCCTACGCGTCGGCGGTCCATGCGACGCCTCCCTTCGCGTCGCGAAGCGTGACCCCGGCCGCGGCGAGCTCGCTGCGGATCTCGTCGGCGCGCGCGAAATCTTTGCGCTCCTTCGCGTTCTGCCGTTCGAGGATCGCGCCCCAGAGCGTCTCGGCACCGTCCGCCGGGCCTTCGATGGAATACGGCGCGCCGTTCGTCGTGACGAGCTCGCGCGTCGCGCGCGCGGCGACGGCCGGCGCCGCGGCGCGTTCGCTCGGCGAGAGGCCGACGAGCGAGAGCGCGACGTGCATGAACGCGGCCGCGCGGCTCGCGTCGCCCGCGCGTTCGAGAGCCGCCGCGTTCGCGGCGAGATCGAACAGGACGGAGACGGCACCCGAGGTATTCATGTCGTCGTCGAGCGCCGCGTAGAAGCGCGCTTCGTACGCCGAGACCGCTGCGTCGGACGCACCGTTCGGCGCCGCCGGAACCGCACGTAATGCGTCGTAGGCCGCTTGCAAGCGGCGCAGGCCGACGGTCGCGCCGTCGATCGAGGCCTCCGTAAAGTTCAGTGGTTTACGATATCCGGCTTGTAAGAAGAGCATCCGAATCGCCTGCGGATCGTGGCGATCGAGCAGATCTTTGAGCGGCTCGAAATTGCCGAGCGACTTCGACATCTTCCTGCCTTCGAATTGCAAGAGGCCGCCGTGCATCCAAACGTTCGCCATCGGCGGCGGTTCGAGCGATTCGGTCTGCGCGATCTCGTTCTCGTGATGCGGGAAGATCAGATCGAAGCCGCCGCCGTGGATATCGAACGGTTCTCCGAGCAGCGCGTGCGCCATCGCCGAGCACTCGATGTGCCAGCCCGGCCGCCCCGCACCCCACGGCGCGGGCCACGATGGCTCGTCCGGTTTCGCGAATTTCCAGAGTGCGAAATCGAGCGGGTCGCGCTTGTCTTCACCGGGCGCGATCCGCGCGCCGATCAGCAATTCGTCGGGATTGCGGCCCGAGAGCGCACCGTAACGCGCGAACGAGCGCACGGCGAAATAGACGCCGTCCGCACCGGCATACGCGTGGTCCGCCGCGACGAGCCGCTCGATCATCGCGACGATCTCGGGGACGTATTGCGTCGCATGCGGTTCGCGATCGGGCTCGAGCACGTGCAAGCGATCCATCGAGGCGCGGAAACCGCGCTCGAACCCCTCGACGATCTCGTGCCACGGTTTCCCGGTCGCGAGGCCCGCGGCGATACTGCGATCGTCGATATCCGTCACGTTCTGCACGTACGTCACGCGATAGCCGAGATGGACGAGATAGCGGCGCAGGACGTCGAAGAACATGAACGACCGCGCGTGGCCGAGATGCGCTTCGGCCGACGGCGTCAGGCCGCACACGTAGATGCGTGCGTGCCCCGCTTCGAGGGGCTCGAACGGCGCGACCGAGCGCGTGCGCGTGTTATAGAGCCGCAGTGCCATCGCCGACCTCGCTCGCGATCCGGTTCTCTTCGATCGCGGCGAGTTTCGCCTCGAGGAGCGCGACGCGATCCGCGAGTTCGCGCGTCGCAAGGCCCATCGGATCGGCCATGTCGACGCGGCCCGGCGTCACGGCTTGCGCGACCGGCTTCCCGTCCTGCAGCACGACGTGCGCCGGGATTCCGACGACGGTCGCGTTCGCCGGAACCGGCCGCACCACGACCGAGCCCGCGCCGACGCGCGCCCCGTCGCCGACGGTGATCGCGCCGAGGATCGACGCGTTCGTGCCGACGACGACGTTGTTTCCGAGCGTCGGATGGCGCTTGTTGCGGCCGAGGCTCGTGCCGCCGAGCGTCACGCCCTTATAGAGCGTGACGTCGTCGCCGATCTCGGCCGTCTCGCCGATGAGCACGCCCATCCCATGGTCGATGAAAAACCGCTTCCCGATCTTTGCGGCCGGATGGATCTCGATGCCCGTGAGCGTGCGCACGATGTTGGAGAGAAACCTCGGCAAGAGCGGGATCTTTAAATCCCAGAGGATGTGGATGATACGGTGCGCGGTCGCCGCGTGAAAGCCGGGATACGACAGGATGACGTCGAGATAGCCGCGGGCGGCGGGGTCCTGTTTCACGGGGACCCGCAGATCCCCGAGGATATCGCCGAAGAGACTCACCCGGGCTTCGTCCCCGAGACGGTCACGAACGGGACGCCCCCGGGGCCGAACGCGAGCGGCTCGAGGCCGCGGCCGTGCAGCACGTGCGAATTGAGCGCCCCGATCCGCATCATGATCCGGTCGTGGCCGAGCAACGGAAAGAGCAGGTCGAGCGGCACGCCTGACGTCTCGCCGGTGAGCGCCATGCGCACGGCCGCCATCGCATCGTCGGTCGCGATCCCGAACTCTTCGGCGATCGCGCGTAGATCGTGCGCAAGCGGGAGTCCGCGCAGTTCCGGCTGATCGTCGACGTATTGGCCGACCGTGTCGAGAAAGAACAGGACCTGACGATTGCGCAGGCGTTCGAGTTCGAGCGCCGGGACGAGCACGGCTTCCGCGCGCAGCGCGCGCACGATCGCGAGCGCATCGGCGACGAGCGGCGCGCGTTCGCCGTACGCATCGACGAACGTCGCGACCCACCGCAGCGCGGCTTCGGGCGCGGGGCGCTCGAGCAAGCGCGCCTTCTGCATAGCCGCGATCAGACGCCGCGCCGCGACGTCGCGCGGCTCTCCCGCGAACGGTTGCGTATCGTCGCTCATCTAACGCGCCGCGTAGAGCAGCGCGACGGCGTATGCGGCGATCCCGCTGCCGTCGCCCGTATAGCCCATCCCCTCGCTCGTCTTCGCTTTCACGCTAAGCGTGTCGAGGGCGATGCCGAGCGCGCTCGCGAGCCGCTCGCGAATCGCGGCAAGATGCGGCGAGAGGCGCGGCGCCTGCACGACCACGGTCGCATCGAGGTTACCGAGCTCGTAGCCGCGTTCGCGAACCATCGTCGCGCACGCTTCGAGGAGACGCACGGAATCGGCACCCTTCCAGCGCGCGTCGGAATCGGGGAAATGCATCCCGAGATCGCCGAGTGCGCACGCGCCGAGCAGCGCGTCGGAGAGCGCGTGGCAGACGACGTCCGCATCGGAATGCCCGAGCGGGCCGACCTCGCACGGGATGTGGATCCCGCCGAGCACGAACGGCCGGCCCGCGACGAGGCGATGCGCGTCGAAGCCGTGACCGATCCGAAACGGGGCCGTCGTCATCGTGTCGCGACCGCGCGCTCGCGCAACAGGGCTTCGGCGAGCTCGCGATCGCTCGCGAGCGTCACCTTGAAGTTCTCGCCCTGCGGCCGAACGACGACGACGCGCAGCCCGAGCCATTCGAGCAGCGATGCGTCGTCGGTCGCTTCGAACGCCGCGGCGCGCGCGCGTTCGTGCGCGAGCCGAAGGTCCGCGAGCGCGCCGAATTGCGGCGTCTGCGCGGCCCAGAGCTCCGAACGCTGCAGCGTGCGCGCGACCGTGCGGCCGTCCTCGGCGACGACCTTGATCGTATCGATGACGGGTGCCGCGAGCAGCGCCCCCGTGCCGGGCTCCGTCGCGGCCAT
>CAZZUZ010000001.1:55772-57844 GCA_964657315.1 Vulcanimicrobiota bacterium | reverse complement strand
TCTGGCAGGGCGGACAGGACTCGAACCTGCAACCGACGGTTTTGGAGACCGCAACTCTACCAATTGAGCTACCGCCCTACGATCCTACTTGGTTTCCCGATGTGCGCGCGTGCAACGGCAAAATCGGCAATATTTCGAGAGCTCGAGGCGCTCGCTCGTATTCTGCCGGTTCTTCTGCGTGTTGTAATTGCGCCGTTTGCACTCTTGGCATGCCAGCACGACCATGATTCGATTCTCTTTTTTCGCCATTTTCGATCCTAGGGAGCCGGGAACGACATAAAGAGAACGGACGCGCGGTCCGTTCGCAGGCCATGATAGCACGGCGTGGCGCGAGGCGCAAATGGATCGTCGTACGCTAAGATGGCGGGATGCCACTGGAAAGCGACGCCGCCTACACCTGCCCCTCCTGCTTCGAATCGAACTTCGTCGCAGTCGACCCGAGCGGCGGTGCCCGGCAACGATTCGTCGAGGATTGCCCGGTCTGCTGCCGGCCCATCGTCTTCGAAACGCGCTTCGACCGCGACGGCGACGCAATCGTCGTCTCCGCCGAATCCGAAAGTTGAAACGCGACGGCATCGTGCGACACGTTCCGAACCTATCGACGCATCTCGGAAGTGTTCGCTATCATCCGTTGGGTCGCGCGAACGCGATCCGCGTAACAAACCGACACGCGTAACAAACCGACACATGAAGAGCGACGCTAATTATGGAGGATACTCAGGCTTCGGCTGCATCGATTTTAATGACACGTGCGTATACCGAATCGTTCGAAGATCACGCGATCGACGTGTCGGTTTACGAAATTAACAAAGAAACGTCATGACGGTCATCGCTAATCGACATTCGCATTTAAAAATAAACGAATGATTTACCCAACGCGCACTAGGCAATTACGACATCACCGGGTAACGTAGAACGTACAATGCCAAAATTAGAACGTGTCGCCAAAGAGATTAGCGAAATCGAAGGCTTCGAAGTCGCCCTCCGACCCCAGCCCGGTGAGACCCCGGCCAAAACCATCCCGAGCTACAAACGTACGTATCAGCGCTGTGCTCGCAACAATCATACGGTGAAGGACTTCCTTCGTTTACGGATCGAGAAGGATTATCCGTCGCTCGCCGTCGACGTGTTATTGGCCGACGGTCGTATCGCGACCGCACGCACCACGCTCTCGCGCGTTCGTCAGTCGTACTCCTAACCAACCGTCGCCCGACCAATCGAAATCGACACGGCTACGTGTCGATTTTTTTCTCGTTCGCACTACGCTCCGAGGCCGCAATGGGTACACCCGCTTTTCTCTATCTCGATACCGAAGCGACGGGCGTTCACGATACGTCGCAAATCTGGCAGCTCGGTTGGATCCTCGAGCTCGACGGCGTCACGCTCGACGAACGCTCGGTCGTCGTCGCTCATACCGATGCCCCGAATCCGTGGGTGCTTCAGAATACGCACTACGTCGAAGCGATGACGGGCGGTCATACCGTCTTTTCGCTCGCCGACGCGATGGGGCTCGTCGCGGCCCAGATCGCGTCGCGCGATCTCTTGCCGGATCACAAAGTCTATCTCGTCGGCGCGGTCCCCTCGTTCGATGATTTTCGCTGTCGCCGCGTCGGCGAGCCGCCCTGGCACTATCATCTGATCGACATCGAGGCCGTGATCATGGGCCGCTACGGCCTCGCGACCCCGCCCTCGCTACGCGAGATCGCGGAACTCACCGGCGTGAAGAACGACGATCCGCACGACGCGCTGGCCGACGCGCGCCACGTGCGAGATATCCATCGCTGGCTCCTCGCTCAGCCCTCGCCACCGATGATCGGCGCCGGGAGCGCGTAGCTTCGGCTACCGCGTCACGACACGACGCGAAGCGCACGCGCGCTCGGATAACGCGAGACGAGCCACGCGTCGATGCCGAAACGACGGCCGGAACACGTCACGATCGCGATGACGCCCGCGAGGATAAGCAGGACGTTGAAGCCCTGCGTATCCGCGCCGCTGGCGCCGGCGACGAGCAGATTGGTCACCGCGCGCACGATCTCACCGGCCGCGCCGAGCTTCGTAAACAAGCCGAGGGC
>CAZZUZ010000001.1:0-55762 GCA_964657315.1 Vulcanimicrobiota bacterium | reverse complement strand
GAGATGCCGATCGCGAGATCGCCGATCCCGAGCATCACGGCGAAGAGATGCGCGTTCGGTGCGACGACGGTGCGGAGCAGGTCCGCGATCGCGGGCGAGACGGCCGTGTGAACGAACGTCGTGGTGACGCGCTCCGCGAGCCCGCTGCCGTCGAAGAACGAGGGCGCGAGTTTCGCATCCTTGCCGTACAACGCGCTTTCGAGCCATGCGAGACTCGTGACGAGCCGCAACCACACGACCGCAGCGTTCGCGTGCTTCACCGAGGCGGGCGACCGGACCGAGCGCCACCGTTGCAATTGCATCTTCATCCCTTCCGCATCCCTCAGCGTTTGAGTCGACGTTTGTCGAATTTCGGCGGACCCTTGCGCCGGAAGGGCCGCGGCGCTGCGGGCGTTTTGCTCGCGCGCGCGCCCGATTGCAGCAGCGCGGTGTGGATGTCTTCGTCGGTCCGTTCGCGCACGCGCGTCACCGCGGCACCGTTGACGTAGACGTCCGGAAAGCGTTGCGCGAGCCAGAGGTAGAGCGTCGCGAGCCGCGAGCGATCTTCGAAGAGCAGCAGCCGGTCGCGCGCGACGAGGCCCGTCGTGAGTTCGCTGCCGTCGACGATGCCGTCGCTCGCGTGGCGCTCGCCCCAACGGGTCAGGACGAGCAGCGCATTGCCGCGCGTCGTGACCGGCGCACGACTATACGTGCAACGCACGCCGAGCGGCAGCTCGAGAAACCGGTCCGACATCTCGAGTGCGGTCGCGACCTCGATCGTCCCCGCGAGGTTCGCGATGCGCACGCTCTCGTCCGTGCCGCGCAAAACGCGCGTTTGAAAGAAGAGCAGCAACCGGCTCACGCGCGACGTCCCGATGATCGCGGCGAGCCGGCGGAGATGCTCGTCGGTCGGCGAGATCCAGAGCGGCGGCTCGTGTTCGGGCGGTTCGAACGAATTGAGGCGTTCGCGCAAGATGCGCGTGGCGCGCGCGTCGGTCGCCGCGACCTGACCCTTCTCGTGGATGCCGTAACGCCCGGCGCGTCCCGCGATCTGACGGATCTCGGGCGGTTCGAGCGTCCGCGTCGAAACGCCGTCGAACTTCTCCATCGAGGCGAAGACGAGCCGCTTGATCGGAAGGTTGAGCCCGAGGCCGATCGCGTCCGTCGCCACGAGCACCGCCGCTTCACCGCCGCGAAAACGTTCGGCTTCGCGGCGCCTCACCGCAGGCGAGAGCGAGCCGTAGATCGCGGCGGTCGAGAGCCCGGTCCGCCCGATCTGGCCTTGCAATTCCACGACCGCATTGCGCGAAAACGCGACGACCGCATCGCCCGCGCGCAGCTCCGTGAGCGGGATCGGATCCGCGACCTCGAGCGGATTCTTGCGCTCAAAGCGTCGGACGGCGAGCTCGACGCCGAGCCGCTTCGCGAGGATCGTCGCCGCGTCCAAGCCGTCTTGCGAGCCGCACAGCACGACCTTCTTCGCCCGCACGCCCGCGATCGCGAGCGTCCACGCCCAGCCGCGCTGTTCGTCATGTAGCATCTGCGCCTCGTCGACGACGGCGACATCGACCTCGCGGCCGAGATCGACCATCTCCACCGTCGAGCTGACGTGCCGCGCTCCGGGGCGCAGAACCCGCTCCTCGCCCGTGACGAGCGACGTCGCGACGCCGAGATCCGTCAGCCGTTCGTGCACTTCGAGCGCGAGGAGGCGCAGCGGTGCCAGATAGACGCCGCTCCCCGCTTCGCGTAAGAGTTCGATCGCGGCATACGTCTTCCCCGAGTTCGTCGGGCCGACGAAGTATTCGAAGCTACGCGCCTCGCGCGTGAAGCCTTCGATGTAGAATTGCAGATCCAGATCGGCTTCGACGCGGCGATCGAGGCGCGCGTTCTCGAGTTCCTGATAGATCCGCACGACGCCGCGGCGCGCGTCTTCGAGCGCCGTAAAAAACGAGGTCGCTTCGAAGACGTGGCGTTGCGTGACGTCGTCGGGTTCGCTCAGGATCTTGACGGCGGCGCGCTCGATCGTGTGGCGGAACTTCCCGACGGTCGGGTCGACGACCGGCGCGACGGCGGCCTCACCCGCCTCCGCGGTCAGCTCGGCCGGGATCGGCACCGGGACCCGCCCTCGTACGACGACCGTCCGCGATCCGAATCGGAACTCGCGGACGACCCGGATCTCGACCGTCTCGTGGCCGATCAGCTTCCAGCCGAAGCGCCCGACCTCGCGTTTGAGCTTCGCCCGCTCGAGTTTCTCGTCGCGTACGACGGCGCCGCGCTCGGCCGCATCGCTCGTTTGTTCGGAAGACATCGCCTACGAGTATAACCGAGGGCGCGTCGCGCGAAGGAACTCGGGCTCGGCAGTCCGTTTCTAACGGGCGATGTACACGGCAGAACGTCCGACGGCGATCGTCATCGGCTCGGGGATCGGCGGCCTCGCGCTCGGCATTCGCCTGCAGAGCATGGGGATCGCGACGACGATCCTCGAGAAGCTCGACGGCCCCGGCGGCCGCGCCTACGTCCGCGAGCAGGACGGCTACCGCTTCGACATGGGTCCGACCGTCCTCACGGTCCCGCATTTTATCGAAGAGCTCTTCGCACTGGAGGCGGGCGCGCCGAATCTCGATGCGCCCGACTTCCCGCCGGACGTACTCGCCGGGCACCGCATCCGCAGCGGCATCAGCGGCGGCCCGCAGACGTCGCGCTACGTGACGATCGTGCCGCTCTCGCCGTTCTATCGGATCGTCTTCGACGACGACACGCACTTCGATTACGACGGCGATCCGGCATCGACGCGCGCGCAGATCGCCGCGATCGAGCCGAACGACTTGCCGGGCTACGAGCGTTTCCACACGGCCGCCGAAGCGATCTTCGAGCGTGGATTTCTCCAGCTCGGCTACACGTACTTCGGCCGGCTGCGGACGATGCTCGCGATCGTTCCCGACCTCGTGCGACTCGGTGCGATCGCGCCGCTCTATTCGTTCGTCTCGCGGTTCGTGAAGAACGAGAAATTGCGCGCGGTCCTGAGCTTCGAATCGCTCCTCGTCGGCGGCAATCCGATGCACGTCCCCGCGATCTACGCGATGATCCACTTCGTCGAGAAGACGTGGGGCGTCCATTACGCCCTCGGCGGGACGGGCGCGCTCGTGCGCGGGTTCGTGAAGAAGTTCGAAGAGCTCGGCGGACGGATCCGCTACGCGAGCGAGGTCGAGCGCATCGACGTCGAGCGTGCGGTCAAACGCCCCCGCGCGCGCGGCGTCCGGCTGACGAGCGGCGAAACGTTGCGCTGCGATATCGTCGTCTCGAACGGCGATTACGCGGCGACCTACGGCATGATCGACAAACGCTATCGCCGCTGGCAGCCCGATCTGCGCCTCACGCTCGCGAAGCAGTCGATGTCGGTCCTCGTGATCTACTTCGGTTTTCGCCGCGACCCGGAGCTCGACGGAGAACTTCGGCACCATAATATCTTGCTCGGACCGCGCTATACGGGTCTGCTGCGCGATATCTTCGATCGCAAGATCCTCGCGCCGGATTTCTCGCAATACCTGCACGTGCCGTCGATCACGGATCCGAGGATGGCTCCCGAGGGACATCACGCGGCCTACACGCTCGTCCCGGTTCCGCATAACGGGAGCGGGATCGATTGGGGCATCGAGGGCCCGCGACTCACCGAGCGCGTGATCGCCTACCTCGACGATCGCTCGCGGATCGCAAACCTGCGCGAACGCTTGACGACCTCGAGCTTCATTACGCCCGACTATTTCGCGAAGACGCTCAACAGCCGGCTTGGAAATGCGTTCGGCCTCGAACCGATCTTCGCACAGAGCGCCTTCTTTCGTCCCCACAATAAGAGCGAAGATATCGATGCGCTCTATCTGGTCGGAGCGAACACGCAGCCCGGCGGTGGAACGCCCGCGGTCATGATGTCCGCCAAGGTAACCGCCCGCATCATCGCGCGAGATCTCGCGCGTTCCGCTCGCTCGTCCTCGTAAGAAAAAACGAGTGGGGAGGTTTGCGCTTGACGCTCGCGCTCGCGGGTACGACCGTGATGGTCAAACGCAACGTAAGGAGTTCAGCATGGCTGGCGGCACACCGACGATCAACACCTATGTGAGCGACATGCTCGCAGTCGAGAATCATCTTCTTCAACCGCTGAAGACGCAGGCGACGGATACCGGACTCAGCGACTACCCGCAGGCCGGGCGCGTCATCAACGAAGCGGTCCGCACGACCGAATCGCGCATCGCGGCCCTGGAAGCGCGACTCGAAGCGCTCGGCGGACACGGCGGGAAAGATTTCAAGAGCGGCGTCGCCTCGGCCGCCGGCGTCGTCGCGGGAGCGATCGGTCAGGTTCGCAAGACCGGCGTTTCGAAAAATCTGCGTGACGATTACAGCGCACTCTGCCTCGCTTCGGCGGGGTACACGATGCTCGAAGCGGCCGCACTCGGACTTTCCGATCGGGAAACCGCTGCGATCGCGAAGCGTCACCTCTCCGACGTGGCTACGCTCATCATGAAGGCGAGCCAAGCGCTCCCCTCCGTCGTGCTGCAAGAGTTGAAGCTGGAGGGCGCCGCGATCGATCCGACGGCAGCGGCGGAAGCGGAACGCGCATCCGAAGAAGCATGGAAGGTCGGAGCGTCCCGCTCGAACTAGTCGCTCGAAACGACCGTCACAGCCTCGCAGCGATGCGGGGCTTTTTTTTTCAATGCAGCTCGTCCTGTTTCGTCGACGACATGCCCTCGAAGAACGAACGCACGAGCCAATATACGCAAATCGACGATATCGATATCGATGCGGTGACCGGCGGCGCGACCTTCAACCGGGGTTTCGCCCGAGGCGTCGGATTTACGAGTACCTCGGAGGGCGGCCAATCGACGAAACTCGCCCCGTTTTCCGTCAACGTTTCGACGAGTCACAGACGAGTCAATCGAACGTCCGCACGCAAGTGGAGCAGCGCATCGTGCGCGCGACGTCACTCGCGGCGGGCAGGGCCGCGATCGATACGATCGTCCGACGCTTCATCAAGGGGTAGCCGTAAGACGACGGGCGCCGCATCTGCAGCGCCCGTCGTATCGACGGTGCCGTAGAAACGATTACGCGGCGGTCCGCTCCGGCGGAGCCATGAACTCCGGGCCGACCGGTTCCCTGACGGATTCGGTCACGATCGTATCGATCTCCGCAAGCGTCTGACGGTCGATCGTGAAGCCCATGCTTCCCGGAATGTCTTTGAGCTGTTCGGGTTTGCGCGCGCCCCAGAGCGCGACGCCGACGCCGGGCTGTTCGACGATCCAGCGCACGGCGAGATCGATGACGCGCTTCCCGTAGCGCTCCTTCGCGAGCGCGTCGAGCCGCTCGACCGCCGTGAGGTACTGGGAAAAGCGCGGCTCTTGAAACTTCGGATCGTTCAAGCGCAGATCGTCGCCCGTGAATTTCCGATCGCGGGACATCGTCCCGCTCAAAAGGCCGCGGCACAGCGCCCCATACGTCAGGCCGACGATGCCGTGCTTCGCGCCATAGGCGAGGACGTCGGTCTCCGCCGCCCGTTCGAAGAGATTGAACGGCGGCTGAGACGTGTGGAGCGGCGCGACTTTCACGAAGCGTTCCATTTGTTCGGGACTGTAGTTACTCACGCCGATCGCGCGAATTTTGCCCGCATCGAGTAGCGCCTTCATCGCACCAGCCGTCTCCTCGATCGGAACGAGCGGATCCGGCCAGTGGATCTGATAGATATCGATGTAGTCCGTCTGCAGCCGGCGTAGCGAATCGTCGATCTCTTTCTCGATCCGCGCCTTGCGCCCGTCGCGGAACACGTTGCCGTCGGCATCCCAGTTCAGCGTTGCTTTCGTCGCGACGATCGCGGTCGCACGACGCGCCCCGGCGAGTGACTTGCCGACGATCTCTTCGGAATTCCCGTAGCCGTAGACGGCCGCCGTATCGAAGAGATTGATCCCCATATCCTGCGCGGCATGGATCGTGGCGATCGCTTCCGCCTCGTCCGTGCCGCCCCACATCCAGCCGCCGATCGACCAGGTACCGAGGCCGACGCGCGACGGCTTTAAGCCCGTATCGCCGATCGTCGTATATTCCATCGCTGCGCTCACTTGCTCGTTCCGAACGTGAAGATGGTCTCGGAGTCGAAGGATTGCCCCGCCTTGAGTTCCGTCGTCGGGAATGTCGGCTGATTCGGCGAGTCGGGATAGCGCTGGGTCTCCGCCGTCCAGCCGTCGGTCTGGCGATAGATCGTGCCGCCCGTGCCGACCTCGGCGCCGACGAGATAGTTGCCGGTGTAGACCTGAACGCCCGGCTGATCCGTGAGGACGTCGACGAAGCGGCCGCTGACCGGATCGAAGCCGTGCACCGCGAGGCTCACGGGTGCGCCCATCTTGCGATCGAGCACCCAATTGTGATCGTATCCGTGCGTGATGAGCAACTGCTCGTTGTTCTGCCGTAGATCGCGCCCGATCGGCTTGGCCTTGCGAAAATCGAACGGCGTGCCCGCGACCGAAACGACGCCCGCATTCGGAATCGAATTCACGTCGACGGGCGTGTAGTTACTCGCATCGATCGTCAGCTCTTGACCCATCACGTCACCCGAAGATTCGCCGGCGAGGTTGAAGTACGTGTGGTTCGTGAGGTTGAGGATCGTATCGGCGTCGGTCGTCGCGTGATAGGCGATGTGGAGAGCGTTATCCGCACCGAGCGTATACGTCACCGTCATGCTCAGCGTTCCCGGGAAGCCTTGATCGCCGTTCGGACTCACGTGCGTCAACTTTAGGACCGCGGGACCGTTCGACGTCGCCGAGCCCTTCGCGGCCCAGATGACCTTGTCGAACCCTTTGAGCCCGCCGTGCAGCGAATTCGGCGGGTTGTTGATCGCGAGCGAATACGTCTTGCCGTCGAGCGTGAAGCGGCCTTTCGCGATGCGATTGCCGTAGCGGCCGATGATCGCGCCGAAATAGGTGCCGGCTTCGGCCTCGTAGCCTTTGATGTCGGCATACCCGAGAACCACGTTCGCGGTCTTACCCGCGCGATCGGGTACGTCGATCTCGTGAATGATCCCACCGTAATTGAGAATCTCGACGCGCATGCCGTGACCGCTATCGAGCGAGAACATCGCGACGGGTTCACCCGTCGCGAGCGTTCCGAACGACGATTTTTCGATCGTCGCCGCACCTGCGGCGAGCGGGAGCGCGGCGAGCGCGAGACTGCCGAGTGCGACGCGGAGCCGGCGATTCAAGCGATTCATAGGATGCACACTTTCATGCGATGACGTTGCGTTCGGTCGGCTTCGCGCCGAGTCCGGATTTCACGGTGCGGATGAGCTCTTCTTCGGTAATCTCCGACGTCGAGACGTCGAGCACGATCTCGCCCGCGAAAAGGAAATTGATCCGGTCGCACACTTCGAAGACCTGCGAGTAATTGTGCACGATCAGGATGATCGCGACGTCGCGCCTGCGTCGTAATTCTTGCACGAGATCGAGAACGAGCGATCCCTCGCGAACGCCGAGCGCGGCGAGCGGTTCGTCCATGATGAGCAGCTTCGGATTCGAACGCATCGCACGCGCGACGGCGATCGATTGCCGCTGGCCGCCCGAGAGATCGCGCACGAGCGTGTTCACGGAGCGCAGCCGGATGCCGACCTGCTCGAGAAAGACGGTCGACTGTTCGCGCATCGTCTTCTCGTCCGTGAGCGGGATGCCGAGGATCCGCTTGATCGGCTCGCGGCCCAGAAACATGTTCTGCGCGACGGAGAGATCGTCGACGAGCGCGAGATCCTGATAGACGGTCTCGATCCCGAGCGCGCGTGCCTGCGTCGGCGAGCCGATCACGATCGGCTTGCCTTCCCAGCTCAAGTGGCCCGTCGTCGGTTGATGGAAGCCCGAGAGCACCTTGATGAACGTCGACTTGCCCGCGCCGTTATCGCCGACGAGGCCGAGCACTTCGCCGCGCGCGAGCGAGAGATCGAGGCCGCGCAAAACGGTCGTCGGCCCGTAACTCTTCGTTACGCGTTCCGCACGAATGAGCTCGGGTGCGCTCAGCGCGAGCGGCGGAACCGTCGTGGAACTCACGTGCGGCGATTCCGCAGCGCGATCGCTTTGAGTTTGATGTTCAGCACCATCGCACCGACGATCGCGAGACCGAGCGGAACGTCCGAGAAGCCGGCTTGCGCGCCGACGAGCGGGAGGCCATCGTTGAGAGAGGCGACGACGAACGCGCCGAGCAGCGCACCGAGGACGGTGCCCGAGCCGCCGAAGAGCGACGTGCCGCCGATGACTGCGGCCGCGATCGCATAGAGCGTCAGCGTGTTATCGCCGGCCGACGGATCGATCGAGCCGCTCGCGCACGATTCGACGATCCCGGCGAAGCCAGCGAGGACCGCCATGATGACGAAGTTGAGGATCTTCGTTTTCTGCGTGCGGATACCGATCTCGCGTGCGCCGAGGAGATTGCTGCCGACGGCGATCGTATGCAATCCGAAGCGCGTCCGCCGAAGCACGACGGTGAACGCGAAGACGACGGCGAGGAGCCAGCCGAACGGCGCGTAGGGTCCGAGCCCGCCGACGGCCTGTTGCCCCGAGCCGAGCGCGACGTTGAGGAAACTCGGCGGCGTCGCCACGGGCTGACTGTGGCTGAGCGTCAGCGTCGCGCCGTTGAGCAGAAAGAGCATCCCGAGCGTCGCGATCAGCGACGGCACGCCGAGCCGCACCGTGATGAGGCCGTTGACCCACCCGATGACGCCCGCCGCGACGAGTGCCAATACGATCGCGATCGGGAACGGAACGCCCGCGGTCGTGATCCAGTACGCGATGAACGGCGTCGTCGAATAGATCTTCGCGGCCGAAAGATCGATCTCGCCCGTGATCATCAGCAGCGCTTCGCCGACCGCGAGGAAACCGTACTGCGCCGTACTCGCGAGAAGCACCGGAACTTCGGTCGTTAAAAATGCGCCGTTGAGGATCTCGAAGACGACCGCGATGATGATTGCGACGAGCGCGATCCCGGTCTCCGGATAGCGCGACGCGATGCGCACGATCGAGGAGAACGACGCCTTCCCGGGGCCTTTGGGCGCCGGTTCGGCGGGTGCGGCCGTCACCGGAGCGCTCAGGACTTCCCTTCGAATCGGCTGCTCGTCGCGAGATACGCTCCGACGTTGTCCTTCGTGACGAACTTCAGTCCCGTATCGATGTCGGCCGGCGACATGAGCGTCTTCGATTTCTGATAGAGATACATCTCGAGCACGGGATAGTATCCCTGAAGGTACGGCTGTTGATCGATCGCGAATCCGAGATCGCCGCTCTGGATCGCGGTCAGCGAACCCGGCAGCAGATCGTAGCCGCCCGTCGCGATCTTCTTCTGCGCGAAACCGTATTTTTTCGAGGCGATCCCGATGCCTTCGGTCGTCCCGCCGTCGACGGCGAACATGCCGTTGACGTTGCGGTGGCCGAGATAGTAGGACTCGACGGTCGAATGCTCTTGCGCGACGAGCGCGCCCGAGGCGACCTGCTCGTACGTGATCCCTTTGCCGGATTTCTTGATCGTATCGATCGCGCCGTCGATGCGCGGCTGGATGTTGAGCGAACCGGGCGTCGCGATGAAGAGCGCGACGTGGCCGCCTTGCGGCACCGCATCGACGATCTTCTGACCCATCTTCTGCCCCGAGACGAAGAGATCTTGACCGACGTACGCCATGCGCGCGTCCTTGCTGCCCGGCGGCGCGTCCGCGTTATACGCGACGACGGGGATGCCGGCCGCGATCGCCTGCGCGATCGGTTCGTCGAACGCGTGCGCATCGACGATGCAGACCGCGATCCCTTGAACTTTGTTGTTGATCGCGGACTGCACCGCGCGGACCATCTCGCTGACGTTGCTGTTCTGCGAGCCGGTCCAGAGATACGAACATCCGAGCAGCGAGCACGCATCGGCCGCGCCGTACTGCGTCGCCGTGAAAAACGGATTCGTCGTCACGTGATTGACGAACGCGAATTTATAATTCGCCGCCGCCGCCGCACCGCCGCCGGCCGCGCCCGCCCCGCGATCGCACGCGGCCAGAAGCGCCGCGAGTCCGGCGCCGCCGCCGCCGATGAGGGCCGATCTGCGGCTTGGCCCACCGAGTTCGCGCGGCGCCGCATCCAGTCGTGAACGATCCATTTCACCCTCATCCGAACAGCATCGCGACGCCCGCGAGTGCGGACGACGGGCCGGCGACCAAGCACCGGCGTGAAATTTCTGCCCATATCGGCAAAAATCAAACGGAAAGCGCTTCCAATGACCCGGCCACTGTAAACGATTACTCCCACGTCGTCAATGCTTCGCGGCAACACGCCTCGACCCGAGCGTCAGGGTGCCCCGACGGCGAAAACATGGTGCGCCCGAGACGATTCGAACGTCCATCTAAGGCTTAGGAGTCCCCCGCTCTATCCTTTGAGCTACGGGCGCGCACGAGTCGCTAATTCGCCGGACCGGCGGCGAAGGCTTGCGTACGAGCGACCGGTCCGGCATGAAGGATGCGCGCAAGGCTCCGGTAGCGCCCGGAAGCCGCAACGCGCCGGCGCTCGAGGCGCCGATGCCCTAAACGACGTTCGCTCGCGCGGCGAGCGCGCGAGCGCGCCGGAGGTCGAGCGCATCGTCGCGGTCGTCGAACGTCTGCAGGACCGCCCGCATCTCGAGCTCTGCGCGCGCGATGCGCGCGGCGTCGCCACGCGAACCGCGCAACGCGAATTCGACGCGGTCGACCGCGTACCGTAACTCCAGCAATCGCGCGCCTCTCGCTCGCGCGTCGTCGATGGCGCGATCGATGTATGCGCTCGCATCTTCGTGATGCGCGAACGCGTCCGCGATCCACGCTCGCACGCGATGCAGATCGTACCCCGTGACGTCGCCGCCGACCTCGAGCATCGACCGCTCGACCGCGTCGAGCCGCACGGCGGCGCCGAGCGCGTCGCCGCTCGCGAGTTCGGCGAGGGCGAGATGCGAGGCGAAATAGTGGCGGTACATCATCGGCGCGCCATTCGTCGGTTCGTCGAGCACGGAGCGCAGCAATGCGAGCCCCGCGTCGCGTTCGCCGCGGCCGATGTGGGCCGCCCCGATCAATAACGACGAGATCGCGAGCGGCATCGAAAAGGCGTGCCGTTTTGCGAGCTCGAGCGATTCGTTCGCTACCGAAGCGACCGCGTCGTAATCGCCGAGAAGATCGAGCGATAGCCCGATGTGATTGAGGCCGATGCACTGCGAGAACGGATGATCGAGACGCCGGATCAGCGCCTCGGTCGCTTCGATCGACCGTCGGGCTTCCGCGATACGGCCCGAGAAGGCGAGCGCGCTGCTCCGATGGCCGTGGCCGCATATGCCCGAATCGTGACCGATTCCGAGGCTCGTCACGTGCCGGTGATGCTGCTGCGGATCGTAGATCGCGACGCCGCGCTCGGTCGCCTCGAGGGTCAGGATGAAATCCCCGATGCTCGCGCCCGCGCCCCACCCGGCATGCAGCGCTTCGAGAATCAGATCTTCATCTCCGAGCCGCTCCGCCATCGCCAGCATGCGCACCGATCGTTCGCGGGCGACGACGACACGGCCCGACATGTAATCGCAGAAACAGAGTCCCCACAGCGCCGTGAACGTCGCGCGGCTCTCGGGGAGATCTTGGGCGAGTACCCAGCCGCGCTCGTACATCTCGCGAACGGTATCGGAGCGGCCGCCCTCGAGCGTGCACGTGACGATGCCGATGCGATTGCGCAAGTCGAGCTCGAGCACGCCGCCATCGGGAGCCGTCAGCGGAACGAGCGCAAGCGCACGCCGCAGATGGGAGATCGCTTCACGGTAGGCGGAGCGATCGGTCGCGCGCACCGCCGCGCGAACGCGAAACTCGATCGCCTCGCGCGCCGCACCACCCTCTTCGAAGTGGTGCGCGACCGTTTCGGGTTCGAGCTCCACGGTCGAAACGAAGTGCTCGACGAGCGTGCGCGCCGTACGCAGGTGCAAGTCACGCCTGCGCGGCCGCAGCAGTCCGTCGTAGGCGACGTCGCGCACGAGCGCGTGTTTGAAGCGAAACGTGGCACCCGCGGTGCCGTCGTACCGTAGGCCGAGGCCGCTCGCGACGAGTTGCCCCAAAGCATCACCGACCATCGATTCCTCGCGACCGACGACGCGCGCGAGCAACTCCTCCGGGCACTCCCGCCCGATGACGGCCCCCGCCTGCGCGATATCGCGAATCGGTGCGAGCGCGTCGAGCCGCGCCGTGAGCGCGTCCCGAAGCGTGACCGGGACAGCCGACGACTCGCCACCCGAAGACTCGAGCACGCTTTTGGTTAACTCCTCGACGAATAGCGCGACCCCGTCGGTCCGTTCGACGATCTGCGCGAGCACGTCCGCCGGCAACGTTCGCTCGCCGCAGAGATTGCGAATCATCGTGGCGACGGCGGGTCCGGCCAATCGGTTGAGCGACAACGTCGTAACCAGCCCGCTGTGCGACCACGGCGAAACGAACTCCGGCCGGGCCGTCGCGATCACGAAAATCGGTACGTCCTCGATCGCATCGACGAGACGCGTGAGCAGTGCGAGCGTCGTCGGATCGATCCAGTGCAGATCTTCGACGAAGAGCACGAGCGGCCGACGCTTCGCGAGAACGATGCATTCGTTCACGAGCGTACGAAAGAGGAGCGCCCGTCGCTGGTCGGCGGTCAGGCTCGCGATCGCACGAGCGTCGTCGGCGCCCGGCGGGAAGACCAGCGACGCGAGCGTATCGCCGAGCGCGGCATCGCCGCTCGAGGAGCGCGCGCAGAACTCCGTGAGTTTCGAGCGCCGCAGCGGTGCCGCGTCACCCGGGTCGAGCCCGATCGCTTGCGAGAGCGCTTCGACGGCCGGGTAGAGCGCGCTCGCCGTATGATGCGGCGAACATTGCAGCCGCACGCGAATCGCGTCGCAGTCAAATCCGCGCGACAAGAACTCCTCGACGACTCGCGACTTTCCGACGCCGGCATCGGCGACGAGCAGCACGCCTTGTCCCCTGCCGGCGGAGGCGATCTCAAAGCGATCCGCGAGCAACCGCATCTCGTGTTCGCGCCCCACGAACGTCGTCATCAGCGCGGCGTGATGGGCGACGAACCGGCTCGCCGCATGCGCCTCGCCATCGACCCGCCAGACCGGCACCGGCCCGTCGACGCCGCGGACGAGGAACTCGCCGAGTGGTACGAGCGCGAATTGATCGCCGAGCAGTCGCCGCGTCGTCGGCCCGACGACGACGGTACCCGGCTCCGCGAGCCCCTGTAGCCGAGATGCAAGACTCGGCGTCGTGCCGACGACGGACGCACGATCGCGGGCGGCGCCGGCGAGATCGCCGACGACTTCGGTCCCCGTCGCGATCCCGACGCGCGAGCTCAGCTTCACGCCGCTTCGGACGACGAGTTCGCCGACCGCACCGACCATCGCGAGACCGCAAAAGACCGCTCGTTCGACGTCGTTTTCACGGGCGCGAGGGTAGCCGAACTGTACCATCACGCCGTCGCCGAGAAATTGTGCGACTTCGCCTTCGTACGCGGTGACGATCTCGGAGCAGCGTTCGTGATAGGCCTTCACCACGTCGCGCAGATCCTCGGGATCGAGCTCCGCCGCGAGAGCCGTCGAGCCGACGAGATCGCAGAAGAGAATCGTCAGCTGCCGACGTTCGCCGACGGGCGACCGAGGCGGGGCGATCGCGGGTGCGGGAGCCGCGATCGCGCGCAGGATGCGCTTTCGGTCGCCGAGTGTCACGCCGAGCGCCGCGAGATCGCCGTCCGAGAGTTCCGCGAGCACGTCGAGATCGATGTCGGCGGCGACGAATGCATCGGCGTAGCGCTCGAACCCGAGCGCCACGAGCCAGCGAACGATCGGCGCGGCCATCCCGACGACTACGGCGCCCGCAACGAAGCGCCTTCGGGGTGCAAAACGAAGAGTGGAGCCCTCGACGGGGATTGAACCCGTGGCCTCGTCATTACCAATGACGTGCTCTACCGCTGAGCTACAAGGGCGCGATTCCTACAGTTTTCGGCGAGCGGGCGGCGGGAATCGAACCCGCGCGGCTCACACCATCCTACCGCGCCTGCCCTCACAAAACCTAGGCCGTGACGTTAATTCCCTCGTAGAGCCCACTACGACGACTACGTTTTGGGTCCGGTTGGGCGGCCGACGGCCACCGTTCGGTCACCGCGCGCATTGGCGTAAAAAGATTGCCTGTTACAGTATGATGCTGAGGGGCGACCGCGGCGAACGGTACCGCCCCATGATGACCACGTTCGGCGTCGTCCACGTCAAGGTCTCGCGTCGCCTCGGCGGCAGGGCGTCGGTCAGGTGCGATCACCGGACCCAGGCGGAAGCGATCGTGTGCGCGATAGTGATGCTGGAAGCGGACCATCGACCGTGCGCAAAGTGCCGGTCCCCGCTCTCGGCCCACGTGTCGGGGTTCGATCCGCAGAAGCGGTGTCAAGGCGCGCGGGCTGTGACCACGACCGACGGCGCGCTTCGGGTGCAGGCGGCGTGATGGATATGCAGATCGTCAACGCGGTTCTTGCGTTCGTCGTCATCGCGCTGCAGATCGCGACGCTTCGGCAGGTTCGGCGACTGAAGCGCGCGCAGGCGGCGGATCCGGCGGGCTCGTCAAAGCGGAGTGGGTTCGACCGGCTCCTCGACCGGCGTGATGGCGTGCCCGATCCCGAGGTTGCGCTCGTCGTCGAGGTTCAGGCTTCGGGCAAGGTCACCGAGGAAGTCGTGCGCCGTTTGAAGGCTGCGTGGGAGGAGCCGGTGCGGATCTTCGATCCGGCGACCGATTCGCCGATGGGCAGCATGTACGGCGGCCGGTCGATCGCGGGGCCGAAACGATGAGCGCGACGACCGACTCTGCGGCCACCGTAAGCGTTCAGCCGCGAACGTGCGTCGTCTGTGGCTACGTGACAGACGCGGAGAGCGCCGTCGATCCAGACACGTTCGCGGGCGGTTCTCCGCAAGAGGGCGACGTCGCGATCTGCCTCGGATGTGGGCGTGTATCGCAATACGACGCGAGTGGGTGGGCGTCGCCGATGACTTCGGCCGAGATCGCGAGTCTGAGCGACGACACGCGAGCGGAGATTGATCGCGCCGAGAGCGCGCGGCAGCGCGTCATGCGCGGCATGGTCGTGCGATATGGACGGATCGTCGATGGGACGGCGCGATGAGCGCGCCAACGCGCGGTCCGAGTGCTCCGAAAGTTCTTGCCGAGCCCTGCACGTTCGTTTCGAGCCGCGGCAAGCGCAAGGGCGAGCCCTGCGGGACGTTTACTAAGAAGCGATGCTCGGAGCACGGGGCGCGGTGCGCGGCGCATGTGTTTCGTAATGCATGCGGAGCCGTTCGCATTACGAAACCGGATCATCAGAACTCGCCGAACCCCGGTTTTACTCAATACCATTGCGCGGACTGCTATTCGCACATCACGGTCGCGACCGCATGAGAAAAGTGCGATCCTTTTGCGATACTGGCTTAGGGGCATTTTTTGTTGGCGCTACTGGGGTTACTCTGCTGGTATGCGCTCTGCTTGGGATCATATCGCTGGTTGGAGCCGCAACGGGATCATGGAGTGACGGCAATGCCGCCGGTGGCAATGTCAGTGAAGTCGCAACGACCGCATGTCAAATGAAATATAGAGCTGAGGCGCGTGCAGATTTTCAATCGCGAGTCTTCAAATCCAAGAATCTGAATCGCAAACAAAAAGCTGATGCTATAGCTCGGTACGATCTTGAGGATTCACCGCGCTTCTTCGTATATGGTCCTTATGATGATCGTCAACTTAATGTGCCGCAAGTGAGCGGTACGAATTGGCAAGCCGTTGAAAAATGGTTTCCTACGTATGCGTTAGCGTATTGGCTAGCGGAACCGCATGAGAAGTCCTCATCCTCATGCACATGACGACGAAGATCACGACCTGCGAGCGCTTCGGTGCGTGCCCGTACGGTCAGCATAAGGCGACGCACATCGTCCACCTCGACGAGGAACGGACGATCGGATTTTGCGACGTTTGCGCGGCCGAGGCGAAGACGCTCGGGTTTAGGACGACGCCGATCGCGGACGCGGGGTTCGGCGAATGACAGCGAGCACGCGCAAGGGCTACGCGAGCGACCTGCGATGCTTCGAGGCGTTCTGCCTCAGCCGTGGCCTCAAGATGCTGCCAGCGAGCGCGCAGACGGTCGCCCTGTACGTCTCATTCCTCGCGCCGACGCATCGCGTGGGGACGATCCGCCGGCGTCTGGCCGCGATCGCCGTCGACCATCGGCGCGCGGGGCTCGATTCGCCCGGTTCGCACCGCATCGTCCGTGAGGTCGTCCGCGGGATCGCGAACGACTACGGGACGGCCACCCGCCGCGTCGACGCCGCCACCCTCGATATCGTCAGCAAGCTGCTCCTCGCCGTCCGCGGCGATGATCTGGCGGCCAAGCGCGACCGGGCGCTTCTTCTTCTCGGCTTCGCCTGCGCGCTGAGGCGCTCCGAGCTCGCGGCCCTGAACGTCGAGGATCTCCGCTTCTCAAAGCGCGGCCTGCTCGTGACGATCCGGCGCTCGAAGACGGACCAGGAAGGCGTAGGCGCCGACATCGCCGTCCCGCTCGTCCCCAACGAGGCGTTCTGCGCCGTTAGGGCGCTGCGCGCGTACCTCGACGCGGCTTCGATCACGTCCGGCCCGCTCTTCCGCTCCCTGACCCCTCAGCGGCGCGTTACGGACCGCCGGATCACCGGCCGCGACGTCGCGAATCTCATTCAGCGGCTCGCACGCCGTGCGCGACTTGAAGGAGACTTCTCGGGCCATTCACTGCGATACGGTTTTGTGACCTCGGCCGCTCAATCGCATGTGCCGTTCACGCAAATAGCCGAGATTACCAGGCATCGTAATGCAAATAGTGTTCAGTCGTATGTTTGCAGTGCGGTACCTGTAAGAGAGTCGGCTTACGAAACCTGCATTCGTGGCACAACGATCGTGTCGGAATCATCTTTGCTTGCACAAATGCAATCATTGCAAGGGCTTTGCCCATTAAATGGTCACTTAGGATGATTATTTGGGCAGTTACCGCTTTTTTTGGGCAGGTGCCGTGTTTTCAAATAGCGGTTCAAAAATACTCTGGGTGCTTGCGTCGAAACTGCGGGTATGTTTCGAGCAATCGGTGGCTTTTATCACTTTCTTGTGACGGCATTCAAGGGCTGGCCAGCTAAAGTGGTCGGGCTTGTTTTTTCAATTGTTGATACGCTTGTAATTATTCGAGATGAATTCCTCGGCCCACGCTTTGCCGACTTCCATTTGTGGCGTATTCTCCCTAAGTGGGGCATCGGAGTATGGTTCGTGATAACTGTTTTTGCATTATTGCTGATCATTATTACCGAACAATTCAGGACAAGCGAGTTTAATAAGAGTTCGCGGAGTTATGAGATATACAAAGGGCAGCCGGGCCGTTCCGCTCAAGATCAACGCCGTATAATTAGCATGGTAATGACAAGTGTTGTGTCGATTATCGTACCAGTCTTTGGAGCGTGGCTGTTCTTCTTGGCTAATCCTCAAGCAGCCACGGCGCTTTCGCCTGGAGCAGCGGAGATTAATCCACTTAGTCGAACTTCGGTTACTTTTGATCGCCCGAATGGCTTTTACGCTGCATATATCAACGTTTACGGATTTAAGCATCTCGTACCATCGAATGATGCGGTCTATATAAGCATTGTTAATCATTACAACTATCCGGTACAGTTTCGCGAAGTTTTTTTAGAATATCGCGCATCACCTTTTCATTGGGTTCCATTGACGAGAATCCACGTCTCTTCATTGAATAGATTGATTGCGTATGGGATCTCAACTCTTGGAACTTTACAAATCTGTTCAAAATCGGACGATTTTGAATTTAATACTCAAAACCCAATTAAAGCTCATGCGGTGGTGTCTGGTTGGGTTCTTTTTGATTATCCATCGAACAATGACGCCGCTCACCATGCCCCTAAGCGATTAACAGTACTTGATTCAGAAGGCAATGCAATTCGTGGAAACATTGTAAAACATGACGTTTCAAGTGCCGAATTAAAGCTTGCTCAAAATCCGACTGGTTCTTTTGAAAATTGGAATGAGGCCGAAGTTGAATGGGAACGCACCGCTCAAGTTGAGCACACAATCGAGGAAGCTGGTACTACTCGGTTTTTTAATCAAAAAAGGCGTTAAGCTGCATTCCAAAACGATGACTCAATTCCTAGTTCGTAAAACGCGCTAACGAGGCAGCAAAGATTATGGCAAAGGATTTTACAAAGAACCTCATTCACCTGAGCGACTTCCGTTTTGGAACGGATGCGCGATCCAAATTTGGCCTTGATCATGGCGAACGTCGTTTCGACATTCGACCGCTTATGGTAGTGCGCCAAGAATTCCTCACGGCGATACATGAACAGACCAAACATTTTCGTCCAGAGAGCGCGGGTGCTCTCGGGATAAAAACGGTTGGGATTCGCTCCGGTCGCGTTCTTCTTAAAAGGAACATAAGCGGTGCTTCCAGCGGCATCGGCGAGGGCGAAGATTCGTGACGAACTATACGCCTTGTCAGCCGAGACGCGCTCTACGTTGAAGCATTTAGCCGTCTTTTGGAACACGGGCTTGAACATATGAATGTCATGTGTGAAGGCGTCCGTCACTTCGACGGCCGTCACGATGTTGGTTCGCGTTCCAACCATGACGTGCGCTTTGAACCACTTCGCCATCGTCATTTCACGCCCGTACTTGGCGCTGTACCAGCGGCGGTACTCGGACGTGGAGAACCCCGACGAATCGACTGCGAAGTCAGTTTCGATGGCTTGGAGCGGCTTGGCGCTTTCCGCAATCATCGCGTGGAGAATGGGCGTCAGAATCGGGTTCTCGAACACGTTGAAAATCGAATTGTAATGGGGCGCGCGGTCGATGTAGCCCTTGGCCTCGAAGTCTCGAAGGTCGGTCATCGTCCGGCGACCCGATGCTCCGCCGTACACCTTCATCGCCGCGCAGAACACCATGTCCGAGATCGGCAGACGCGGGCGACCACGACCCTGAGCCGGGTTGTCGATAGCGGCGCAGAGATCGTGGAGCAACATAGCAACGCGCTCTTTCTCGTTTACCTGAGCGCTGTTATAAGCGCTCCACGATTGCGAGTACGTGACCTTGACGGATTCCGTCACCGTCGTCTCGCCCTTGCCGTTTGTCTCGCGCAGAATCGTATATTCGACCGCAAAGACGTGCTTACACTTACCGCCGTGCGTTTCGTGGTCGGGACACGTACAAGACGGCTTTTCGCCGGCCTCCACAACGTAGCTACCGCCCGCGTTTTGCGACGGGACGATCCACAGGTCGCCCTTACGGTTGAGCTTCTTCGTGGCGGCGATGACGATGCCGCGTTCCTCTCGCGCTTCCATAGCAGTATATTACCAAAGGGTACATACGGAGTCAATACCTTGACGGAAGATACTATTGGGTATAGTCTGTTGGCGTGGCGAAGGTTAAGCTGGCGGGATACCGCTGCGATCGGTGCGAGCACGAATGGTTGCCGCGCGACAAGGATCAGGACCCGAAGGTATGCCCTAAGTGTAAATCGCCGTATTGGAACACGCCGCGAAAACAAGTTAAGGAAGCATAGCATAGCCAAGGCCTTAATAACCGAATCGACTTACTCAAAGTTGGCCGCATGACTGAGCCAAGGGTTGAGCGACCGGATAATGTTAGAACTCCGGTGATTGATTCCGAGCATTTAGCAAGGCTAGATTCAGGGATAAGGCGCGCTGTTCAAATGTTCATTGAAAACGGCGTTGAGGCGTTTGAATCGTGCGAAGGCGGCCCTGGGCATTCTTTCCCCGAGCCCACCATTCGTTTTTGCGGTAATCCGAGTGCCGGATGGCGCGCTGTAAGTGTGTGTCTAGACTATGGATTTAAGTTAAGTGAGCTAAGACGTGTCTGGAACGTGCTTGATCTGAACGATCCCACCGGACCTTATTGGGAAGTCACGTTCAAAGAAATGCCATGCTAGCCGATGCTTATACACTCATCGCATTTTGGACGATTGCCCGTCCCGGATCGCTTATTTTCGGGCAAAATACGGCGTCCATCCGAACAGTTTGTTTGGTCGTGATAAACGTCGCGCTGTTTTGGTTTTTCTTCGGTAATTGTATAGTACGGCGCAGTTTTCATTACCCTACTCCCTTTTTATCAGCATGGCTATACCAATGGAAGGTGGGTTGTAGGGATCGAATTCGGCCGCCTTCGACGCAGGAAGGCTTTCTCTAAGTGGCCTTTTTGGGCAGGAAAGTGACTTTTTGGGCAGGCGGGCCTAAATGGGCAAAGCCCATTGCAAGAGAGATCTATGCGCCTACTTGTCTATGCGGAACTTTACGGTACCGCTATGGATAAAAAATTAGTAATGAACGAGATTGCTCAAAATGCCAAGGCGATCAGCTTGTTAATGACGATGTCGAAAGACGGGCTTGTCGCATGAGCGAGCGCGTAACGTATTGGATTGGAGCACCACA
The DNA here is from genome assembly GCA_964657315.1 of Vulcanimicrobiota bacterium. Lineage (GTDB taxonomy): Bacteria > Vulcanimicrobiota > Vulcanimicrobiia > Vulcanimicrobiales > Vulcanimicrobiaceae > CAZZUZ01. Next base: position 35,272 of record CAZZUZ010000001.1, on the reverse strand, counting down.
ATGAAGAATTGCGACGTACGCAAGGGTATGAAGGTTACGATGGCGGGCTTGGTGTGCACCGTTTATGCCGGTCCGTGTTATATGGCTGGATATGAATCGTATCAACATTGGAGTTTGCAAATCCCTGGGTTAGACTGTCCCGCATTCTTTTTAGCCGAAGCATTCGAGCCTTTCGAGCCGCCGAAACCGAAGTATTACGTCGGGCGGCTAGCAACGGGAGATGAGTTTATTTCCGCTAATAGTCCGGCGCGCCAGCGTCAATTTACTGATTTCGGATTTAGCGTAGATGAAACCGCGCGAATCATTCGCGTTCGTCGCCCGACACATTACGAAGTTGTTTGGGACTCGACATGAACTGTCATTATTGCTCGCACGATGCTGGCTTGCACGATAGTCGCGGATGCGGCTTTGAAGAACGCGTATTCCTGGACGGGCGCATGACGGTCGAGGGCTGCGAGTGCGCGCGTGACGGCGTACAGGCCGCGATCGCGCCGCCGGAGCCTGAAGAGTGAACGACGCTGATGTTCGTTGCGGAATGAAAGTAATGTTTCTAGGTCGTGAATGTACGGTTTGGGATGGCCCATATTTTATTGCTGGGCATGAGGGCTATCCAAAATGGTCGCTTAGTGTGCCGGGCGAAAAGTGGAGGCCATTTGTAGCGGCAGCATCGCTTGAAGTCGTCAAGCCACCGAAGCCACGATATTACGTTGGAACGCTTGAACCGGGCGATGTTTACGAGCGCGAAATATCCGATAACGTCATGCGGGTGGTTGCGACTCATCCGGTGTTTTCAGATAATGATTACCGTGTAATTCGCGTGTGGCGTCACCCATTACGAGATGACGAACTGATTTTCGGAGAGCCGCGTGGATAGCTGCGAGTCGTGCGCCCACCACGTCGCGACTCACCGTCCGAGCGATGGAACGTGTCTGGCGTGTTTGCGCAGCGGCGGTCTGTGCTCGGGTGCGGCCGAAGGGCCCGTCGCCGTTGCGGAGCCGGAAGTGGCAGAGTACGCACGCGTCGTGCCGGATTACGCGCCGTCGGGGATCGACGAGGAGTGGCGCGCCGATCGCGAGGCGCGCGCGGAGTACGATGAGGACGCGGCAGACGAGTATCGTGAGCCGAGCGGCATTGCGGCCTTCGTCGAGCGATCTGAGACCGAGAAAGAGGCGTCTGCCGCACGGGTCGCCGAGGCGGTTCGGTACGGTGAGGAACTCGCGGCTCGAGCGAATGCCGGCAAAAAGGATCACGAACGAATTGAGCACTCGCCGCGGGTAACGAGATTCGGCTATCCATCCGAAGAGGAAGAACAGCTCGATCCGGTCTCCGAGGCAAAGGCGAAAGACAAAGAGTACCTCGGCGCGTCCGTCCCGGAAATCATGCAGCATCCGACTGCGCATGGTGGGAAAAGCTCTAGCGGATCGAAAGGGCGTCGTTCGTCGAAGCCCGGCGACTCCGTGCCGCCGCCGATCGTTGGCCGTGGAGTCGGAGGCGTGGCGACGCGGCTTGCTGTTGGACGAATGAGCCGCGGTGAGCGCGAATACTATCAGCGGGATTCTGGTCGGGCGTTAGCCGTCTTGCAGCGCGTGGTCCAGATGTACCGCGCTGAGTATAAAGCGGCTAGGGAAGAGCAACGCGAGCCGGTCTATTTTCGGCCGGCGATTCCGGCTGATCGGACAGACGTCGACGATCGGATCGTCTATGAGGTGTACGGCCTTGACGAGTACGACGAGTTTCCGATATTTGCCGCAGACGAGGGGCTCGCGTTCGCGTTTCTCGTCGCCGACGCGTATGAGCATGATGCGGTCCGGATCCGAATGCGCGATGCTGCGTGACGCCAGGTAAGAAGTGTGATATCCTGGGCCTGCACAAGTCCGCTCAAATCGTTCCCTACAAGGCGAATGAGCAGCGAACGCAGTGCGAATCGGCCGAGCGTTTACGCTGCGGTTTTTTCGGCGTTTTCCGGGTGGAGATGCATGAGCAAAGCTGACGGACCGATTCTCTCGGCCATCGTGGCGGCGATTCGAAGCGGGCAGTCTCAGCGTGGTGCCGCCGAAACGGTCGGCGTGACGACGCGCGCGATCCAGAAGTGGATTCAGCGCGGGCGCGACGGCGAAGAGCCATACGCGAGTTTCGAAGCGAGCTATCGTGCCGCACAGTCGGTCGCACGTACCGAACGCATTTCAGCGGCGATCGCGAAGATTACGGGCGCTTCGATGCAGGCAGCCGCAGCCTAAAAACAACCTCATCGATCAGCGCTAAATTCGCGAAAGCGATCTCTCTTCTATGGCGCATGCTCGCAACATGGCAGATAAGTCTCTATTCTCGGCCGTGCCTTCAAGCGTCGCTACGGACCCGCACGACGCGATTACTTTGGGCGAAAAAGCCTTATCCTATCGGCGTAAGTCGTCGTCTGAGGCGACGCGACGGGCTTATGCGAGCGACTGGGCGGACTTCGAATCGTTCGCTCGGCGGGTCGACGAATCGCCGCTTCCGGCGTTGCCGCATCTCATTGAGCGGTACGTGTCCGAGCTTGCCGATGGGTCGGCCCTCGCCACGATCCGCCGTCGTCTCGTCTCGATCTCGCGTCGCCATCAGGCGGCCGGACTGGACACTCCGACGACGGCGTACGTCGTTCGCGAGACCATGAAGGGCATCAGTCGAGACAAGGGCTCGCGCCCGCAGGGTAAGGCCGCGTTGACGACCGACCTGTTGAAGCTGGCGCTTCGAGAGTGTGGGACCGACCTCAAGGGCTTGCGCGACCGGGCGATCATGTTGCTCGGATTCAGTGGTGCCTTTCGGCGTTCCGAGCTCGCGGCGCTCGACGTCGAAGATCTGCGGTTCGAGCCGCGCGGCATGGTCGTCCACTTGCGGCGTTCGAAGACGGACCAGGAAGCGCGAGGTCGCGACGTTGCGATCCCGCTCTTGCGATCGTCGATGTGTCCGGTCGCGGCGGTTCGGACGTGGCTGCGCGAAAGCGACATCCGAACCGGTCCCCTCTTCGTCGCGTTCGGGCTCAACGGTCGCGTGACGGGCGACCGGATCTCGGGTCGCGTCGTCGAGCGGCTCGTTACGCAGCTCGCGCGGCGAGCCGGGCTAGACGGGAAGTTTGCCGCCCACTCGTTGCGGGCCGGGTTCGTGACGTCGGCCGCCGAGCGACACGTCGATACGCACCGTATCGCCAAAGTGACGGGCCATAAATCCCAGACGGTGCTCGCCGGCTACATCCGGTCCGCCACCTTGTTCGACGATTCGCCGCTCGCGGTCGTGATGCGTAAGCGCTGAGGAGAAGTCGATTGGATCGGAAGCTCGGCCTCGTCGGCGCGGATCGTCAGCCGAACCGGCTCTCGCGCTACGTGCCCGATAAGGTCGCGATGGGCTCGGTTCCGGACGACGTGTCCTACGAGTGGATGTTCCCGCAGGACCAGGGGAATCAGGGTCAATTCGGCGCCTGCGTTTCGTTCGCGATCGCGTCGTTCATGGAGACCGCGCTCAAGAAGCATCACGGGATCAACATTTCGATCAGCCGCCGCGCGCTGTACGCGATGGCGCAGCGTCAGTTCGAACCCCAGTGGCTCGGCAAGGACTCGGGGCTGTTCTGTGAGGACGGGCTTCGGACGGCCGAGCAGGGCTACGTGCGCGACGAAGATTGGCCGTACGCTGCGTCCCCGGACTCGTTTTTCGACGAGGTTCCGGCGACGCTCGTTCGCAGCGACGAGAAGCTGCTGAAATACGTGCGGGTGACGGGTTCGGAAGATCCGGTCGAGACCCGGTTTGAGAAGATGCACGTCGCGCTCGACAAGCTCGGGAACCTGCTTCTCGGCCAAACGTTTCCGACCGATTGGTTCGCGGCCGGCGCCGATCGCAAGGTGACGGCAAACCCGGTCCAGGGCGAGGCCGGCGGCCACGAAATGATCGTGGCCGGGTCGTCCCGGTCTCGGCGGTTCATCGTTGCGAGATGCGCCTGGGAAAATTACGGCGATCGTGGGTGGATCGAGATTCCGTGGGACGTGGCGGCCGAGTTCGCTCCGCTCGACGTCTACGCTGCGGTCGCGCCCTAAGCCGATGCCCGTCGCGCTTCGCCCATCGGAAGTTCGCGCTCGCACGTACGCCGAGCTGCTCGGCGAGAAACCACCCGCAGCGACGAAGATCTCGCGCGACGCGCGCGGGCCCGGTGCCCTCACGGTCACGGAATACGAACTGCTCCGCGCCAAGCGGCCGTGTGCGCTGTTACGGCCTTCGGCTGACGGATCGTTTTGTGCGCGATGCGGACACAAGCCGCACGCGTTCGTTTGGAAGCGACGGTCTCGATGAACGCATACGACGTCTACGACAGACTTTTGATTCGCGGGCGATCGGGCGAGATGCTGCGCGAGGCGACGCTCGAAGAAGCGCTCCGCTTGACGGTCGCGCTTGCGAAAGAACGATCGGGGCAAGCGCGAGCGATTCTCGTCCGGCTCGCCGATACGCTCAGCGGTCACGCCGTCGACCTGCTCAATATCTCGGATGCGGCGACGGAGACGGTCGCGGCGATCGACGGCAAGTCTGTGGCGCCGATCATCCAAGCGGCGGTCGAAACGATCCGTCCCCGCCTTGGAACGGCTACGTTACCGCCACCGATCAGCGCCTCGGCGCCGATCACAAAAGGGCCGCGCCGCATCTGGACGCCGGAACGCGTCGAGGAGCTGAATCGGCTATACGCCGAGGGCGGGCTCCCGTCCGTGCGCGCCGGGTTCCCTGAGTTTTCGGACACGACATTGCGAGGCGCGTTCACGGAATATTTGCGGCCGGAGACGCGTCAGGCGCTACGGGCTCGCAAGGCCGAGCGCGGCGTGAAGCCGATGGCGGCCATCGCGCGCGTCGTGCCGAAGCCGATCGATGCCGCGCTTGACCGAGCGTTCGACTCACCGGCGAGACAACTGCCGACAAAACCGCCCGAACTCCCGACGCAAGCGCCCGAACTCCCGGCACAAACGCCGGAGATCGGCCGACTCGTCGAGCCGCTCCGCAACGATGCGCGCGAAGCGATCCCGAAATCGTCGCCCGCGCCGTATTCGCCGAAACCTCGGCCGCGCGTGAACCCGTTCCGCCCGGTCCCGAAACTCCGCGCGCTCGCCGCCGAAGAAAAGCCGCTGCCGATTCGCGCGCCGCGCCTCGAAGCGAGCGATCTGCGGCTAGCATGTCTTGCCTGCGGTGCGACCGCGTTCACGCTTCCGATCGATCCGCGCGATCCGCAAGGGCCGCGCGAATGCCGTAGCTCAAGCGACTGCGCGAAACGTCAAGCGCGTGGGGGCGTCGCGGCTATGAAGTCTGCCCCGCTCCCGGGTCCGCATGCCGGAGTCGTGCCGTCGATGCCGCGTTCGCCGGTCGGGTACGGCCGATGACCGAGGACCGGAGTATCGTCCCGATCGCAAGCGTGGTTGTGCCGCGGATGTCGACGCTTGCGCAATGGATCGGCTTCGAAGTGGAGCAGTGGACGGCCGCGACGATGGTTCGTAATCTGCGCATCTGCGACGTCCCCGAAGAACACCGCGAGGCGGTTCGGGCGCTCCGCGCGCATCGTCTCGAAATCACGCAGCGTCTCCACGGATCGGCCGAATGAGCGTCAGTCCCGGATGCGCCACGTGCCACAGCCCCGCAACGCACGGCTGCCGGTGGTGCGGTGTCCTCGCCTGCGCGATGCATCTCAGCCACCGCGACCTGTGTCCGCAGTGCGAAGAGATTGCCGCTTAAACGACGGCTCGACCCATTTGATATCCGTACGCGTGTTCGTATGCGGTTTGAAAGATCATCTGGGCCATCAGCTGATCGACGCGTCCGAGATTCGCTTTGGCGTATGCGTCTCGCGCTTCGTTCGCGGCGATTAAGGCGAACGCCACTGCGCCGGCTATCTGGTTCGTAAAATTGAGATCTCGCTGCATAGTACGGCGACGCTTCGCGGTGGGTCACCCAAACGTCTCTCCGGAGGATCGCCGATGGTCGTCGACCCGCAGTCTTTCGATTACAGCGACTCGTACTGATGTCAGAATATCCGGCACGCTACGTCGGCGAGTTCTCGCACAACGACGACTTCTCAAAGATCGCGAGCGCGACTGCGGAGATCGGCAGCGTAGCGATCGTTTCGGGCGACGCATCGTACGGCGTTAAAGCCTGGATTCGTTGCGCCTGCGGTGACCTCGATATCATCCCCGTTGATGGAAGTCGCGATGCGATCCATTGGCAACTCGTTTCGCGCGAACCGATCCACCTCGAACCGTCCATCCTCGCCGTAGGCTGGAGGCGGTGCCATTATTTTATTCGCGGCGGGAAGTTGCTCTGGCTCGAAGATTCGACGCCGCTTGAAGCCGCGACGTGATCGGAGCCGTCCTTTCCGCAGGTGCGGAAGCGATCGCCTCCTAGTCTTTCGCGCGAGATCGCGCTATCCGTTCTTTCGCTGAGTCATCGCATGGTTTGCAGGTAGTTTTCCTCCATCGCGGCTTACGCTGTCCGCACACGACGCAAAGGCCCAAAGCTTTCGCCCGGGCCCGGAACGCGGCTTGCTTCTCGGCGTTGGTCATCGGCACGACATATTGACCTCGGTCATTTCTCGTTCGCTCGCAACGGCGCATGGTTCGCACCATCCGCATGCTTCGCCGTTCGGGAGCGGGGCGAGGCATCGTTCGGCGATACATGTCGGACAGTAGCCGTCGTCGTCGAGCGCGAGATCAACGGCGTCGCACCCGTTGCAGGCATCATTGATAGCGTTCGGTGCGTCGGCGTGAATCGTGTCGGTTGCGTTCATGCTACTTGTCCCAGCGATAGAACGGCTGACCGGTGATGTGCCGCTCGACCCAAATGTCGGAAGCGGCCTGAACGCGACCATCGGTGCCAAAGGTCGCGACGCGTGCCTGGATCATCCAATTCGTTTGCGTTGCGGCCTGCGCGCGCGCTTCGGACTCGGTCTCGAAGCGACGGACTTCGGGACCGTGCTTCGTAAAGTCGGTGACGTTGTAGGTGTTCGGCGTGAGGGTCATGTTCGGCTCGCTTTCTAAAGTGTTACTGTAACCAAATACTAGCGTGTTACTGTAACCGCGTCAAGCGGTAGCGCCAAAGTTTTTCGGGCCCCGGAGGATCGTAAATGAACATTCTCCTCGCTATTGCGGTCGGGTTCATCGTCGCCGTCGGGGCGCTATTCGTCGCGGCCGGAAAGGTCGTGGACGCGGCCAAGAAAGCGGTCTCTGACCCGGCCACAAAAAGCGACATTACTCGAATCGAGGATCAGTTCTGATGCATTCGACGCACACTGTGTCGATACTTGAGGTACCGCCTGAAGCATTCGGAGCGGTCGCCGCAGCATTCGCTGAAGCGGATATGCGCCAGCTCCGCGATCGTACGATGGACGATGGCGCGATCATCCTTACAGGCATCGCGCTGCGCGCGAAATCGGAATGAACGAGTTCGATAAGGCGCTCGCGATCGCGAACGGCATCACGTCGGTCTTCTCGGACCCGACCGGGCAGAAGCGGTACATCGAGCTGCTCAACGCGGACGAAGATGCGATCTCGCTGTCGTTCGACGAGCACGGGAATCTCTCAGGCGCATCTTTCACGCACGGCGTGGCGGACGGCGCATGATCGTCGCGATAATCGTTGCCTGCATCGTCCTCGTCACGCTCTGCGCATTCACGTGGATCGGTGCGGTCATAGGACGGATGCGATGAACGCATGGATCTGTGCGGCCTGCGGTCGTGGCATGGCGCCGTGGGCTATGGCGTGTGACCACGCGGGCTCAACGAAGATGAATGTCGTGACGGGCGTGAGTGATGTTCCGGTCGTTCCGCCAGGCCCGTTCGTAATGGGGCCACACGTTGCGCCTTGTCTGACGTGCGGGAGTATTGTCGACGTCGCGGTTGCGCATCGATGCGCCAAATCGGTCACGGTATGACCGAGCCCGCCTACCTGGCCGTCATCCGCGTCCCGATCGAGCACATGCCGTCCATCGACGCCGCGAAGGCGTACGTCGCCCACGAACTCTCCCTGACGTCGCTCCAGGCGGAGTCGGTCGAGATCGATCTGCCGGACGGACCGGCAAGCCTTGAGATGGACGAATGCTGAGCTGGCTGGACGCGGGCGCGGTGTTCGCGCTCCTCGCGTGCATGCCGATCGCGGCGTTTCTGCTGCTCAAGGCCGAGGGCTTGCGGTGATGGTTCCGGCGACGATCATCGCCGATGTGAACGACACGGGCCCGCGCGTCATGTGCAGCTTCTGGGATCCGCGTTGCGGCTACGGGCGCGTGCTGCTCGGGTACTTCTCGGCGAATTAAGGATCTGGGTATGGCGAAGGATGGGACTGCGAAGCGCAAGCCTCTGACGCCGCCCTCGAAGCGTGCCGCAAAGGGGCTGGTCGATCTCGTCCGCAGCGACGACGAAGCCGAGGCGATCGGGCGGATCAAGGGCGCACGTCGTGAGAAGCCGGACAAGATCAATTGGGTCGGGGTCCGCGAAGAGTACGTCACCGGGACGGAATCGTTCGCTGATATCGGTCGTCGGATCGGCGTGCGCAAGAACACGGTGGAGATTCATGGTCGAGCGGACGACGGGTCGAATGAAGGCCAGTCCTGGGTCGATCGCCGGTCGGATTTCCAGCGTGACGTCTCGCGCCGGTTTCGCGAAGAGGCCGCCGAGCGTCAAGTTGCCGAGGCGCTCTCGGTTCACGAATCGCAGGTGCGCCATTACTCCGATCTTGTCGCGCTGACGGTCCCGCTTGCGCTGGCCGAACTTGGCAGCGGGGCTGTCAACGGCGTCGATGCGGTCAAGATCGCGATCGCGGTACTTCAGGCGCAGAGCAAGGTGCACGGCCTCGAACGCGGCGTGACGCAGCGAGTCGAGTTGACCGGCAAGGATGGCGGGACGATCGAGCATGACATCGAGCACGGCGTCGCCCTCGACGCCGACGCGGCAGCTCTTGCAGAGCGCGCTCTCGCGGCTCTCTTCGGGGCGGCTGCCGAGCCAGGCTGAGCGTCGAGTTGCGGCGCGACTCCACCCCGCGTACTTCGCGTGGATCTATCTTCGGGACGACGACGGCCGACCGATCACGCCGGCGCCCGTCCATCGTGAATGGTACGGCATCTTTCTTCAGATGGTCCGCAAAGAATTGCGGTTCGTCGGCATTCAGGCGCCGAAGTCGCACGCGAAGTCGACGATCTTCACGAAGATCGCCCCGCTCTGGCTAACGTGTACGCAAGATCCGAACTTGCGGATCGTCAACGGTGCGGTGAACTCGGATCTCGCCGAGCGCTTCATGCGCGCGAACCGCCGCGAGCTTGAGATCAACGAACTGCTGATCGAAGATTTTGGGCCGTTCAAGCCCGACATTGCCGAAAAGTGGACGCAGACCGAGCTGATCGTTCGACGCGAGTCGAGCTCGCAGTCGCCGACGTGGCGCGCGGTTGGATCGCAAAAGCCGGTGCAGGGCGGCCGGTCCGATTGGGTCTTCGGCGATGACCTCGCCGACCTTGAGAACTCGATGACGCAACGGCAGCGCGACAAGCTGCAAGAATGGTTCGACGGAGACTTCCTCGGCACGCTTGAGCCGACCGGGTGCGCGCTCGTTGTCGGAACGGCGAAGCATAACGACGATCTGCTGATGCGGATCGAGCGTAAATCGAAAGAGCCCGGCTCAGAGTGGTTCTTCAAGCGCTACGACGCGATCGTGAACGAAGAGCGGAAGATCACGCTGTGGCCGGCTCGCTGGGACTGGGACGCGCTGCAATCCAAGAAGAACGCGATCGGGTCGCTGACGTTTAACCGAGACTACCGCAACGTCGCGACGAACGATGAGACGTCGCTCTTCCCGATGTGGATGCTTGAGCGGGCGAAGAACCGCGATATCGGGTTCGTCGAGACATACGGCACGGCCGAGGGCGAGACCGACCCCGTAACGGCCGCGATCGACCTTGCGATCATCGAAGACGAACGGCAAGCGCAGAAGGCCGACGGTGACTATACGGTCATCCAGGTGTGGCGCAAGGCCGCGACCGGACGGCGGACGCTCCTGTGGGGCGAACGCAAGCGCGGGCTCGGCATGACGCCGCAGATCAGCCTTGCGGAATCGACGCTGCGGCGCTACGTCGCTTCCCTGAAAGTCGCGACGGTCGAAGCGAATCAGGCGCAGCGGTGGTTCGCGTCGTCACTCCTCACCGCCGGCCGCGGTGATCTGCCGATCAAGCAGCACGTAACCGGTCGCGGCGTGCGGGTGGATATCTACGAAGGTATTCCGTCCCTGCAAGCGCTTTTCGAAGCCGATCAGATCGAGCTGCCGTACGGCGACGAGCGGTCGCGTGCGTTCGTCGATATCTTCGTGAACGAGCTGCATGGCCTCGGGGTCGAGGCGCACGACGATACGGTGCTCGCGTTCTGGCTGAACGAAGTCGGGCTAAAGAAACTCGGCGCGACGTCGGCTCTTTCGATCGGCTCGGTCGCGCCGAAGGCCGTGACCCCGATACGGTCGGTCAAGGCCGGGACGTTTACGTTCGGCGGCGGCGGCGCGAAGCGCTAGATGCGTCCACGGAGGCGGAGGGTCCCGATAGATGCCCTCGCTCCTTCAACGATTCGCTTCGGCGTTCACGTTCGGCCCGTCGCCGGAATCCGGCGAGACGCGTGAAATCGCCGCTCCGGCTATCCGGTCCGCATCGGTCGGCAACGTCCCGAAGTCGTCGTTCGTCAATCACGCACAGCGCGCCGATCGCCGTCGGCCGGCCGAAATGCTACGCCGGTGGGCGGATACGAACGAATGGGTTCGGATCGCGATCAATCGCCGCAAGCGGCAGATCTCGCAGGCCCGCTGGCAGATCGTTCGCCTCGACGATCCGCAGCGGCCTCCGGACCCGTGCGTCGTCAATGCGGTTGGCGATCTGTTCCGATACGTCAACCCGAAGCGCGAGTCGTTCCGGTCGCTGATGGACATGGTGCTCGAAGACCTGCTCGTCCTTGACGCGGGCTGCATCGAGAAAGAAAAAACGCTCGGCGGGAAGATCGCGGCGCTCTACGCGGTCGACGGCGCGACGATCGCGCCGAATCCCGAGTGGGACGGCGAGACCCCGAGGCAGCCGCGGTACGATCAATTCATCAACGGGCGTAAGGTAGCGAGTTTTCGCAACGACGAGCTCGTCTACATGATGAATTCGCCGCGCAGTTTCTCGGCGATCGGATGGTCGCCGGTCGAATCGCTCGCGCGCAGCATCGAAGCCGACCTCTACGGCGACGACTTCGATTACGACATGCTGCGCCAGACCGCACCTGCGGGCCTCATCGATCTCGGGGCGCTCTCGAACACCGATACCGAGGCGTTCCGCGAATACTACGAGTCCGAACTCGAAGGCCAGCGGCGCGTCGGAATCATCGGCGGCGCGGGCATAGATGCGAATGGAAATCCGGTGTCGCGTAGCGCGACGTGGATCAGCATGCAGCAGTCCGCGCGCGACCTTGAGCGGCAGTCGTATCGGACTTGGATCGCGACGAAGGTTGCGGCGGCGTTCGAACTTGACCTCGGCGTCTTTAACCTCACGGCGAACCTGCACAAAGACACGGGCGGTCATCAGCAGGCGCTCACGGACGAAGGGCATCGGTCTCTCGGACGACTCGTCGAAGAGTTCGTTACCCGTGAGATCGTCGCCGAGTTCGACGAAAACCACGGCTTCGTTCTCAGCGACCTCAACGCTCGAGACGCGCTCGCGCAAGCGGATCTCGACGCGAAGCAAATCGCGATGGGCGCGCTCACACCGAACGAGATCCGCGCGCGCGACGGCCTAGAGCCGGTGGCGTGGGGCGATGCACCGTGGATCGCCTCGAAGGGGCCGTGGACGGGCGGATCGAGTCTCGGCAGTAAGCCGGACGACGAGGCGAGCACGGATGCCGCGAACCTCGGTGATGCCGACGAGACGCCGAACAAAACGGACGGCAATGATTCGAACGGGGTGAACGAGTGAGTCTCATGATCGTCGCAATAGTAACGCTTGCTGTCCTTGACGTCATTCTGCTTGTGTGTCAGTGGAGAATTTACCGCGCTCAGCTTTTAATTGGCCTTGGAACAAAGTCGTATCGTTCAAAAATTGCGGGTAATAAAACGCAACGAAACAATAGCGGCCTACCACCGGCCACGCCTCGGCTTGATAAAATGTGGACGAGATGAACGAGTCGCCTGCGCCCGATGTTCTTTCCGTGCCCGAACCACCGAAGCCACAGACGCCCGAGCATCCGCTCAATTAACTTAGGCGCCAGACGCGATAATTCTCAGCCGGTTGTAAGAGGAATTCATGAACGACGACGCTACTGGTCGGTGCTGCCGTTTCCACATATGGAAGCCTTGGACGTACGAACCCGTGCGCGAATACTCACGGTGCGCTCCCGATGAAACCCGGCAGTTTGAGTATATCCTTGTACAGATCCGCCATCGGTCGTGTCGCGGATGCTCCGTAATTCAGTGGGGCCACTTCAATCCGCACAAACGACGATTGAGTGTGCCGCCCCTTGGCTCGCAACTAAAAGGCCTGATGCGTTTTGTTCTTTATCGACCGATACGAGAAAGTGCCTCATGATCGAGTCGGCGTTTGATTGTCATCTGCAACTCTTCGACGATAACGACTCGCCGTCACGCTAGTCCAAGCCTCGCGCCCTAATCGCGGCGCCTAAACCCGTTCCGCGAAAAGGACCCACAACTGCATGCCGACCGTCAAGGACGAGCCGTACGTCGACGAGACGATGCGTCAGCGGGACGAAATCCTCGCGACCCATCCGGCCGCATTCCGCGCCGTCTTTCCGACCAACGTCGGGGCGTTCGCCCACACGAAGTCCGGCGTGCCGATCGATCTCGACGAGCGGCGTGCGCAGGTCGTTCAGGGCTCGCGCAAGTCGCTGATCGACGACGGGGACGAAATGTTCCTCGCCGGCACGGCTTCTTCGTCGACCGAAGACCGGATGGGCGATACGCTCACCGATAATTGCCAGGCGTCCATGCTCTCGCAAGCGCACGGCATGACGCAGTTCCTCGATCACGTCTACACGATCCCCGAGAGCATCCTCGGCCAGATCGCCGAGGCGTCGATCAAGCGCGCGACGGACGCGAAACTCGGCGACTGCCTCGACTTCGAGATCGTCTCGCGCATCAGCGCCGATAATCCGCGCGCAGTGAAATGCTGGCAGATCGTTCAGAACGGGATCAAACTCGGGTGGTCGATCGGCGGTATCTTCACGGACGTCGATTTCAAAGACGAGGACGATTGGTTTTCGGGGTTGCTCGTCAACGATATCGAGCTGCTCGAAGTGAGCCTCGTCGGCATCCCGGCGAACCGCCGCACGTACACGAAGGGCGTCGGGTTCGTCGCCGAGATGACCAAGGGGCTTCGCTCCAATATCAGCGCGGTCGCAAAATCGATCGCACCCTCGCAGCGTCGTCCCGAACTGCGGTCGATCATGCGCAAATCGCTATTGGGCGGTGTTCGCCCGGAGGATATCCGCTTGCATACTCGAGCGACCGGCACGCGTGAAGACGCGAACGACGACCACAGCGGCAATACCGCGCCCGAGAATCCCAACGCGACGCCGACGCGCGATCGGCCGGTCGCGCCCGCCGATTCGCCGACGAGCGCGCACCCGAGCGTCGGGCCGCCGAACGCGGACGAGCCGCCTGCGGTGCCGCAGATCGGCTCGTCGCACGTAACGGGTGAGGGTCAGCCGAGCGAATCCAATCCGGTCAGCCCGAACAACGCCGCTCCCGCGCCCGCGCGCCTGCACGGTGAGGACAACGACGGCCATCAGGGTGGTCCCGAGCACCTCGCGTCGCGCCCCGAGCAGCATGCGGAGCAGGGTCGTCAGGATGCGCATTCGGGCGCCGAAGTGACGGCCGGTACGGGTCCCGATCCGAAAGCCGACGTGACGCAGGGAGCGCCGGTCGCTCCGGTCGCAAAACCCGCCGGCGCGACCCCGCCGCCCGCCGCCCCACCGACGAAAGCGCTCAAGAGCATCAAGGGGATCGACGATAGCGATGACGCTGCGGCGATCATCCCGGACGGCGACGCGGGCGATAAACTGCGCCGCAAGGCGGTGAAGTCGCTCCGTGCGATCAAGCGCGCGATCGCGCCCGGGATGCACAAAGAGAGTGCGGACCATCTTCGCAAGGCGCACGCCGCAGTGAAGTCGATGGTCGGCGATGAGTACGAGCTGCCGGGCGACGCGCTGCTCGACGACCCGACGAACGATTACGCCGCGCGTTCGCTCGCCGACATGCGTGCGAAGTCGGCTGCGATCGAAACGGAGATCGCTACCAAGAAATCCCAGGTCGCCGCGCTCGACGCGGACCTGGCGAAAAAACTCGCCGAGCAAACGTCGCTCGACGAGAAGCTCGCAAAACTAAAAGCAACCCCGACGGGCCGACGTTCGTACGTCGCCGGCGGGAGCATCCAGAACGAGAGCGAGCCCCTAGCCTCAGTCGACGCGTACTACCAATCCACGCACGATCAAGTCCGAACGGTGAGCCGGGACGTATCGACGCGCGGAACGGCAGCACGCGACCGAGCCTAGTCGCCCTATCTTCCGCGCCGATTGAGAATGACGCTATGACGTAGCGTCTCTTTTTCGTCGCCATTCCTTTCGAGCGCGCTCTTTCGGGCGGGCTCGTTTTCGTTTGGAGACACCCTCTTGGAAAATCAGCATTTCACGCACTGGAAGCCCGTCACCAAGGATCTTCCGCGTAACCATTTCTTGGGCATGGAGCAGCGGCTTGCGGGCGAGATTTCGCAGAAGGCCGGCTACGGCGCGAACTCCGATACCTCGTCCCCGATCTTCACGACGGGTCCGCTCGGCTCGGTCATCCCGCTCTTCGTCCGCAAGTTCCCGCTGTGGGATCTTCTGCGGAAAGTGCCGTCGAACGGTATCTCGCACACGTGGGCGCAGCAAGTCGCGTTCACCGAGACGAGCGATCCGAACACGATCGCGGAGACCGGCTTCGTCAATGACGACGCGAACGCGTACGTTCGGCAGACGACCAACATCGCGATCTTCGCCGAACGGCGTAGTGCGTCGCTCAAAGCGTCGCTCGCGGGCCGCGCGCAAGGCACGGACCTGTTCGATCTCGAGTTGCAGGGCGGCCTCACGACGCTAGCGCGCGACTTCCAGAACGAGACGCTGCGCTATCAGGAAACGCTCAACGACGCGGCGCACACGGGCGCAAACAAATACACGAACCCCGACGGCGCGTACGATCCCAACGGCTTCAACGGCCTGCGGTTCATCCTCAACAATCAAACCCCGCCCGAGAACTCGGTCGCGGTCAACGTCTCAAACCCGCCGTGGACGGACCACCGGGTGCTCTTCGGCGTGCGCTCCGTGATCGACGCGATGTTCGATAAGGGCGCGGATGCGACGCAGATGATCATCGTCTGCTCCAGCTTCGCGGCTGAGCAGCTGCTTCAGGACGAAATCGCGTACGTGCGCTACGTCCCGAACAATAACGGGATGCTCATTGCGCCGAACTACAACGTCAAGACGGTCTCGACGAATCAGGGCCAGATCCCGATCATGGTCGTGCCGGCGATGGGTTCGGGCTACAACGTCTACACGCAGACGATCGGCGGCGCGTCGCATTCGGTCGAAGACATGTTCATCATCGATACGGACAAGCTCGTCATCCCGTACCTCGGCAATCCCGAACCGTCGATCCTCCGCATCCCGACCGGCGTGAACGGCCAGCTCGTCGAGATGGCCATTCCCTATATGATGGCAGGGCTCGCCGCATTATCGCCGTCGATCGGCCTCGGTCGCGTCCAGCTGCTCCGTAGCTGACCAACAGCAGCGCCGTTCTAAAGGCGGCGCCTCTTCTTCTCACTTCGTTCAAGGAGGCTTGCTGAAATGGCAGCTACCGTAATCACTCAGGCGTTAGGCTACCTCGTCGCCCAAACGACGAAAGACGTCGAGATCGACGCGAACACCGAAGGCTACTCGACGATCAACGTGCGGATCGAGCCGCTCGGCGGGATCTCGGGATACCTCACGCTGATGGTCCCGACGTCGGCGCTCGCGGGCATCAATCCCAACGCGCCCTGTACCGTTCTTGTGAGTCAAGGTTCGGGTGCCCTGAGCGCTACAACCACGGCCTAATCGATCAACGATTGCGAGACGGCGCTATCCGTGAGGACGCGCAGGAATGGCCTCGGCCGTCGGTACGACGTCTCGCATCTTCGAATTGATCAGGAGGTCACGATGCCCAAAGAACTCAGCTACGAAGGCGCATCCGCGCTGCCGCATGTGACGTCGCGTAAGGCGACGGTTGATCGCGTCAAGAAAATAAAAGCGGCGAAGAAAGCCGCAGAGGAGCAGCCTTGCACGGATTCGATGCCCCCGTCCGCTATTTCGACGAGTCCGGAACCGGCGTGAGATGGTATCGTCTCGACGGCCGAGCGGGCACGATGATCATGACGCCGCACGGCAAGGTCGAAACCCAGCCGCTCGGCGCGAAGATGAGCGAGCACCAGGTAGCCTGGCTCATTGCGAACGGGTTCGACCCGGTCGAGGTCGAGCCCCCGACCGTCACGCTCGAAGTCACGGTCCCGAACGATTCTGCGATCGAAGCGGCAGCCGTGCACAGCGCGCACGCGGCGCGCGCGGAGCAGGCGGCGGCCGTTGCGGCATCGGCCGCGCAAACGATCAACGTTCCGCTCAACGTGACGGCGAAGGTCAGCGCGAACGGCAAGCCGCTCGGCCGACCGCGCAAGGTCATCGATAACGGGATGCCGGTGTCCGGCGACGAGCTCTAAGGGGTAACGCATGGCGACGATCGATCAATCGTCGCTCGTCTGCGGCCCCGGGAATATCGCTTCGGTGCCGTGCGATGGATTCGACGGCGGCCCCGCGACGATCTCGGTATCGGGCCAGACGGTCGCGGCGGTGCTCGGCCAGCCGACGACCGGCGCGATGCTTCTTCCGGCAACGTTCGGCTATTCGGCTGATGGAACGACGACCGTGTTTTCGTTTACCGTTCCCGATGGGCTGCAAAGCGGCGTTGCCACGGTTACGGATCTCAGCGGCAACATAGCGACCTTCGGGCTTGCCGTCGCATCGCAATACGCGCAGCAGTCCGACTATACGGGCGAAGGCGCGGATCTCGACCCGCTCTTCCCGACGGGTCCCGAACTCGACGTCATTTTGCGACGCGCCTCGGCCTACGTGGACTCGTTTATCGGCGGGACGGTCCGGCAATTGACGTGGCTCGAGCGGCATCGCTTCCGCAAGTCGCGTCGAATCTATCCGTATCATCGGCCGGTCGTCTCAATCGACTCCCTGACGTTCGTGACGAGCAACACGACCCGCACGGTCTTCGCGCCGTCCGATCTTTTCATCGATCCCGATCTAAACTACGTCGAGATGCTCGCGTACGGGTTCGGGAACTACGCGCTCCTCGGCGCCTTCGAGACCGTTGGCTATTCGGCGAACGTCCTCGAAGTGACCCTGACGGCCGGCTATCCTGCGGCGCAGACGCCGGACGCGGTTCGCGAGGCGACCGTTATGATCGCGTCGTCGCTCATCGACGTTCGCCGGAAGCGCGCGCTCGGTCTCGGCGGCATGAAGCAGCTCGACAAGGATTCGCTCGTCAGCGACGGCCAGCCGTTCGCGATCCCGCAGGACGTGAAAGCGATGCTGAGACCGTTCATCGTGCGCTCGCTGCGATAATGGGGCGCGGATGCTGACCGGCTACCTCGACACGATGATCGCCCGCCAGAAGGGCACGGCTGCAGCGTACAAGGGCCAGCGCTACGCGGTCCGCCGCCTGAGCCCGCGGTCGAACGTTTCGGTGCTGGCCCAGGCGCCCGTGATCGCGGCGTTCCCGATGATCCCGAGCCGGGTGACGTCGAAGAACCTCCTCGAAGACGAGATCTTCACGCTGCTCGCGTACCAGGGCGACTGCGATTACACGCAGCTGCAGTTCGGGGACGTGCTGTCGGAGACGAAGCCGGGCGGCGATACGCTGGTGTACGCGCAGCATCGAACGACGCGTGAGGCGATCTTCATGCGGTGCGAGTCCGTCATGACGGTGACGCGGCCGGTCGACGCGTCGGCACGCGCTGCGGCCGCACTTACGTCGCCCAACGTCGGACCATATATCGTCCCTGACGAGGACGCGGACGTCGAAGATAGTCCGACCGCTGACGGCGATGTCTTGACGCTTGCGAATGGCGTTTACGCCTATCAGCCTGCTGGGGCCACCTCAGCTCAGATCCCGGTCGGGATCGAGCCGACGAACCGCACGGGTCAGTCGCGGCAAGACGCCCAGCCGACGTCGAGCGACGCATCGCGATTCATCGCATTCGCTCCGGTTGTTCCGATCATGGAACGCGACGAACTCCAGATTGGGGCGCGGCGTTTTCTCGTTTTGGAAGCGACGACGCGCACAATCGGGCTGGTCGGCACGATCATGATTCTCGTCAACATCGGGACGTAGCCACGTAGGGAGCGCTGATGACTCGCCTTGACGCGGTTCTCAGCGCCCACGTAACAGCGGCCTACGATGCGGTCGCGGCGGCCGGTATCACGACGCCCGTCCCATCACCGATGGTCAACGGCTGGCCCGACGCGGGTGAGATCGGTACTGTTGCACGAACGGGCGGATACACGCTGTGCGTGATAGCGACGGAGCCGAGTGGCCCGCAGCCGCGTGGACGCTTTCCGGCGCGACTCGGATCCCCTAATTTTCTGCCCGGCCTCACCGTTGCCCAAAGCTCGCCAACGTCATTCATTCTTGGTGGAACGATCGCGGCCGGTAACGCGCTGCACGTGATCGTTCGCAACCTCGTCGGCGCCGAAATCGACCGCTTCGTGGTCGTTGCGGCGAACGATACGTTTACGACGCTGGCCGAGCGGATAGCGCAACAGTTTACGGTCGTGCAGGACGTCGACGTGACGTTTGCAGTCTCGACAAACGGGCCGACCATCAACATTACGGGTGCGGCGGCGGTTGTCGTCAAGCCGGTCATTCCCATGGCTGGCCTTTTGCGGAAAGCGCAGCGGACGCAGCGCGTACAGATGACACTCTGGACATCGAGCAAGGCGCTTCGCGCCAACGTACCGGACGCGATCATGAACGCACTCGGGACCGACGTCAGCGACGATCTCTTTCTTCCGCTCGGCGACGGGACGTTTTGTATGTCCCGCTACGCGTCGGGCCCGCGGCGCGTGAATGACAATCTTGAGACCGACTCGCTCTTACGCGCCGACATGTTTTTCAACGCGCGCTACGATCTCGTCGTGCCGACGAAGCTCACGCCAATCGCGGCTATTTTTGATACCGTCGCCTCCGAACGGGCGACCTCGACGCATATCATCGGAGGTCCGTAGCCATGTATCACGTCATCAGCGATTTCATCGAGATCGATGGCACGCGCCTCAATAAGGGCGACCAGTTGAGCGATGACCATGCGGCAAAACTCGAAGCCGATCATTCGCACTTGATGCGGCACGTCGTGCGCGTTGGCGAGCGACCGAAACCGCCGGAGCCACTAAAAGCCGAACCGCCGCAGCCTGCACCTGCGCCCTTGCTCAAGGCGTAAGCCCGCCGCTCTCTGTTTTGATCCGCGGGCGACGCCTGCTTCGTGCCGATCGCTTTCGCGTGACGCTCTCTTCCTGCGCGCCATTGCGAGGTACAGCGCATGTCTTTCCTCGGCACCGTCATCAGTTCGCCCTACAATGTCCCTGCGGCGAACGGCGTCTACGGCTACAAGGCTCCCGTCTCGTCGTCCGGTGCCGTCCAGGTCGCGACCTCGACAGTCATCCTCTACGGGCCCGCAACGTGGGGCAAGTCGGGCGTCCCGATCTCTTCCGGAACCGACGATGCATCGCTCTGGGACGCGATCGGAGGATCGTATCCCATGGTCAACGGGCAACCTTACGGATCGCCGCTTCTTGAGCAAGCGATGTGCGCGGCCGATCCCGGTTTTGCCCTTTCGTCGATCGTACTCATTCCGCTGCGCGACGGTTCGGAGACGGCAGCGTCGATGGCAATGATCGATACGACGGGCGCGCAGATCGGGCTCATTTTCGCGGTGAGCGAAGGTTCGCGCGGCAATAGCGGAACGGTCACGGTCACGCAGAGTCTTCTTTCGACCACCGGCAGTCCGCTCTACGACATCGTGCTAACGATCGCGAACGGCCAGGTTGAGCGCTACGCATCGATCGTCGCATACGCGACCTCGAATGGCGGCTACAATGCAGCAGCGTTCATTGCGAATGCGCTTGCCGCAATCAACTCCGGCGTTGGCGGATCGCGCGGATCGTCGAAGTATTGGTCGTTCGCTGCGATCGGAACCGGAACGGCCGCACCGGCGACTGCGCAGCAGACCGCTTCCGGCGGAACCGACGGGGCGTCTGGGCTGACGACCCAAATCCAGCTGAACGCGCTTACGGCGGCGCAAGATTATATTGCGGGCGCGACGTTCGGTGTCTGCGGGTTGACCGATCCGGCATCGGTGCCATCCCAAGAAGCGTTTGCATTGGCGAATCTCGCGCAAGGCATCTACGCGTTCCCGGCTTATCGCACGCGCGATGCCGTGATTTCCGACAAGACCACGAACGGAATGCTCGTCAACGACATGATGACGGTCAAAAAGTGGGTTTACATCTACGATCGCATCCTCGGTAAAAGCCGTCTCGTTTCGCCGATGGGATTCACGTGTGCGATGGTCGCGTCGCAGCCGCCCGAAGAGTCACCCGGCAACAAGCCAGCCGCGACGCTCATCGTCTCGATGGAAGACGGCACGTCGCCCAATCAAGCGGATAAAGACGCGCTCACACTCGCCGGCGTCACGTTCTGGAATCAGGTCAACGGTCAGTATGTCCTCGCCAACGGCGCGAACGCGAACGCAGCGCAAGACGCGACCGGCCAGATCAACTTCGTGCGCATGCAGAACTTCTGCTTGCTCATCGGCTTCGCCGTCTTGCAACCGTTTGCCGATAAGTTGGAAGGCGATGATACAGCCGAAGACACGATCGGAACGCGCGCCAAGGCGAAAAAAGCGCTCGAAAATCAATGGGGTAATCTCAAGCGCAGCCGCCGCATCAGCGCGTACGGCGTGACTCTCGGCGCTTCGAATAACCCGGTCGCGACCACGGATCTCGGCGAGATGTTCGCGACGTCGCAACTCGCGTTTCTCAAAACCGTTCGTCGCATCGTCAATTCGGTCGACGCGAGCGGAACGCTGACCGGGTCCGTCTCGGCTTAACGGCCGCCTTCTTCGCTTCCCTCGTCGCCGCGGCGTCCCTCATGGGCGCGGAGGATTTATTATGGCTGACCTTCCCGCCTATTCCGCCATTACGAACGCCAAGTTCAACGTTGGCTCCGAGCGCGCGATCATCGTCACGGACGATCAGGGCGTTCAGTACGACTTCGGCCCGGACCTTATGCGTTTCACGGCGATGCCCGATCGCGATAAGCGCGAGCGGAGAACGATCTCCGAAGGCGGACGCCGCAAAAATCGCACGATCCCGATGGGTTGGCACGGCGAGTTCACCTATGGACGCGTCAACGGTGATATCGAGCGCTTTCAACTTGCGAAAGATGCACGGCATTACGCAGGTCTCGGTGAACCGATTTTCACGATCGCGACGATTACCCGCAACATCTCCGATGGGTCGATCGACAATTTTTCGTTCATTCAGGCGACGCTGAACATCACGAATACGGGTGAATGGTCGCCGACGTCCGATGTCGAGATCTCGTTCGAATTCGAGGCGATGGATTGCGAAGACGCGGACAATCAGTCCGTGACGAATGGATTCTCGTTCTAGTGCCGACGTCCAAAGCAGTCCCGGCCGAGCCCGGTCGCCCCACGCTATCGCATGTCTGCGAGAGCAGCGGACGCGAACTCACGTTTCGCGAACTCCACGGACTCGAATCCATGCGCATCGCGAAAATCATGGAATCGGGAAATCTGATCGAGATGGCCTACTATCGAGCGGCCATGTCTCTTCAAGAAATCGACGGGAAGGCGCTGCCGCCGGCGACGACCGCGCTGCTTCTCGACGATCGACTACAGCGCCTCAGTTCGAACGAGCTCGACGAACTGCTCGGTGCGTACAATCGCGCATATAATACGGGCGGGCCCAACCTAAAAAAATCGTTGGCGCCTACCGAGGACTTGCCAACCTCGTAGCGATCGACGTCGTGCGGCTCACGTACGACGAAGTGATGGCCATGACGGAAACCGAGACTGAAGCGCTTGCAATTGCCGTCGGTGAGGCTCGAGGCGGCCGATGGAATTTCGTCGATGCACGATGGGCAAAGCGTCCAG
Source organism: Vulcanimicrobiota bacterium (assembly GCA_964657315.1). GTDB lineage: Bacteria > Vulcanimicrobiota > Vulcanimicrobiia > Vulcanimicrobiales > Vulcanimicrobiaceae > CAZZUZ01. Next base: position 12,964 of record CAZZUZ010000001.1, on the reverse strand, counting down.
AGCCAGCGCTTGTGAGATCGATGCTCGTCGAGATCAAAGGCGAGGGTGGGTCTCACGGTCGTGGGCAACGGTCGCGTCGGAGGTAATCTGTGCCCATCGTAACGATGACGCCGCAGCGATACGCGGAGCATTGCGAACGCGTCTACGCCGCTGCGCTCGTTACTGAGGCGCTCACGCGTGCGGCGATCGGCCGTCTGGTCCTATCCAGCATTACGAACGTTTTTGGCGACGTTCTAAAACTCGCGCCGCTCGCCGAGGTCACGCAAGACGAACGCGTTCAGGCGGGGTATTCGGCAAACGACCCGCTCCTTCGCTCCGGCGAATTACGGAACTCGCTTGAGCTCGCGATGCGGGACGGTGGATTCGTCGTCGGGACGAACGATGAACGAATGGTCTGGCTTGAATACGGGGTGGCATCGCACAACTTGCCGCCACGACCCGCGATCGGCATCGGCATTGCGGAAATCACGCCCGTTCTTCAACGGGTCATGTGGCTTACCGTTCAGGCGCTCGCGCGTGGGGACGTCGTGCCTCTTGTCCGGTTCCTTGCCGAAGCCGAAGTGGCCGAGGATGCGAAAATCCGCTACTGATTTTGGCTGCGTGCGCGGCTGGCGGCTGATCGGATCGCATTCAGGATTTCTTCAGGGCTATACGTGGCTTGTTGCCGCGGCAGCGGCCTCCATCTTGATTTCGGTCGCCGTAGGGCTAGCCACATGCCAAAGACGAATAGGGCGAGCCAAATCACCGGAGCAGTATAGCACGCAAACCGGGCCGAAAACCGGGAGTCCAATGAAAGCGCGTCGCCGACGTAACCTGCTTTTTATCGCGATCAGCATTTGCTTGTTCATCTTAGGTGCGCCGTTCGCGTCGAGCGTAATCGCTCACGCCGTTGAACCTCCTGGCCGCGCAGACCCCGCAACGTGCAACGCGAGCCGCGAAGCGGCGTACACGTTCGGCTACAAAATTGGGGAGCAAGAGCGGGAAATAAAAAACTATCTTGCTCGCCGTTTGTATCGGGATGCACTGCGAGAATCTAGCGATATTGAAACTCGCCTGCAGATGTGCGCGGCTACGGTAAGAGATGTGCCAACTTTACAGTTGACGATCGCCGAAGCGCAAGTATGGCAGTCAGAGGCGACTGAAAAACTAGGCGATCGTGATAGGGCCTCAGTTTTATACGGTGGTGCTCGATCAACACTTGATGCCATGTCAAACGATTCTTTAAACGCTCAGCAGCGAGATAAAAAACGCGATTTAATTGAGCGAGTTAAGCACGGGATGATGTCCATCTCGCCGTAAATCTCAAACGTACATCACAATAGGGGTATCCGATGGCTGACGGCTACCTGATTGGCGCTGAGTACCTCTTCAAGTCGAATGCCCAGCGTGAACTCGGCCTCATCGCGAAGTACGCTATACAGGCGTCCGACGGGCTCGACGCTCTGCAAAAGATGGTCGCGCGCAACGCTGAGGCGTTTGAGGGGTTCAGCCGGTTCGCAAAACAAGCCCAGCGCGCGCTCTCGGAGATGATTCCGGGAGCCGAGCGGGCCGCAAAAGCCGTGGACTCGGTTTCGGCCTCGACCGTCCGGCTCGGCGAAGAGACCGCGACGATGTCGGCGCGCGTCGATACGTCCGTCACGTCCATGACGGGCCGCTACGAGGCGCTCAATGCGGCCGTAAAGCAAACGGCGCTGTCGATGCGTGCGACCGCAGCGGGCGGCGCTGGAGGCGCTGGAACGGTCGGGGCGGCAGGCGCAGGGGCGGCTGGCGGCGCGTTCGGTCGCTTGGCGAGCGGAGTGGGTGGCGTCGCTGGGCTTGCGTCGCTTGCGACGCTCGCGATCGGGACGAAGGAGCGAGCAAATCTTCAGGACGCGATGATTCAGACGGCGCTCCCGATGGGCAAGTCCGACGATTGGGTTCAGCAGAACCTTTTGCCGATTGCCATGAAGATGTCGATGAGCACGGCGCAGTCCGTAACCGACTCGATGGGCTTGCTTCGCACGATGGCCACGTCGGGAATTAATGATCCGCGCGATCTCATCGCTCTTGCGCCGTCTATCGCACGGTACGCCGACACGCAGTATCTTGGCAAAAATCACGTCCCATTCGATCAATCGGTTTCGCAGATGGCGGGGCTCGCGCATCAACTCAATCTTCGCACAGCAGCCGATCTCAAGCCGTTTCTCAACACGGCGTACAAAATCTCGAACGACATGCCGGATGCAATGGCAAAGGCGGTCACGCAGATCAAGTATTACGGCGGCAATTACGCGCAAGCGGGCGTTTCACCCGAAGAAGTGCTCAAACTGCAAGCGCGAGCAGATCGACTTGGGTACGGCGGTGGCAAGTCCGGCGCTGGGCTGAATATGATTCTTCGGAATCTGCAGAAACCTTCGACTGATGCGATGTATGAAGCGCAAAAAGCGCTTGGCCTTATCGACTCGTCTGGCAATTCGAGGGTCATTGACAAGACCGGAAAGTTCACGCCCGAGGAATTTTTTCAAGGATTAAACGATACGCGTCACCGGTTTGGCAAAAACCGCGGTCGCGAATTCTCGCAATTACTCGCAACTGCGTTCTCCACGAACGCTTCGCTGATCGCCGGATCGTTCTCAAGCGATGCCGGTATCACGCAAGGGAAGAACGTCAACGCGACATTGGCTCGCATTCCCGATCTCGAAGTCGCGCAAGTGCGACTGATGTCGTCACTTAACTCGCAGACAAAGCTCCTCGCGTCGAACTTCTCGACGTTGGCCGCGATTCTTGGCGGGCCGTTGATCGCGCCGCTGACGGGATTCGTCAAAGGTTTGTCCGACATGGTTGGCGGGACGGCAACCTATCTTTCGACGCATCATGCTGTAGCGGGCCTCGCAACGGGCGCGCTTACTGTCGGCGCGGGTTTCGGTGCGGTGAAACTTGCGGAAATGCTTGGCGGCCTCCGAATTTTTGGGCATCTCGCCGAACACGAAGCGCGGCATAGCGTCGGTCTTGGTGCAAGTATCGGTCTTCGACGTGGCGGAGCGCACGCAGCACAGCGCATGAATTTTTTCGAAGTGGCTGGAGACGTGTTCGGCAAGATCAGCGGCCCACTCGGACGTTTTGGGGATGTACTCGGTGAGCTCGCCGTGAAGTGGCTGCCGCGCATAACGATCGGATTTCTTGGGCTCGAAACCGGCATCCCCGAAGTTATCGGCGCGCTCATGCTTTTGCAGACGGCGTTCAAAATGATCTTTGGCGGCGGCGCGGCCAATCTCGTAAAAGAAGTTCGCATCTGGTGGGAGAAAAATAAAGCGGGGATTGGGTACACGATCGGCTACGCGTTTGGAACGATCAGCGTTTGGCTGACGGACGCAATCAAGGGCTTGATGACCGCAGCCGGCACGGCACTTGCGTACGCGAAATCGCATTGGAAAGATCTGCTCTTTGACCGAGCCGACTTCTCGAAGGGTCTTGACTCCGAACTCGCGACCCAGATGAAGAACAACCCCGGCACGTTCATGGACTATTTCGGGGCGGGAAAGAGCGCGGCTGAAGGCGGCAGCGCATACGATCCCGGCAGCATTGGACGTTCTGGCGGGAAGGCCGTTCCGCTTGCCACGATCCCGTTCGGCAGCGGACGCGGGCCGACGATCGGAACGCTCAACGTAAACCTCAAGGTCGATCCGAAGGCGACGGCCCGAGAACATGCGCAGCACGTTGCAGCCGCGACGTACAAAGCTCTTACCTCGGTTCTGGACGGCGTACCGAACGCTGCGGCATCGGGCTCCGGCTCGAACCGTGGCAGCGCGCTCGGCCCCCGGATCGGGTCGTCGATCCTTGCGCCAGTTCACTAGGCAGTCGCCGGGGCCTGATTCGAGGTATACTCGGAGTATGGCGGTGCGTGGATTCGGCTACAAAATGGACCCCGTCGAGGTCCCGGAACGCTGTCCACGATGCGGTAGCGAGATGCTCGACTACGAACTCGACTTCATCGGTCGCGATCCTGATCTCGCCGCATGGCATCGCTTTTGCCGCAAGCAAGGACGTGACGCGGTTCTCGTCTTGCTCCTAGCGATCGTCACTCTTGGCTTCTGGTTTGCGATTTTTGGGATTTGGTCGCTTGTTATGACGCCGCGGCGGAGAGCGATGAAACGTTTGGCGCTCGAAGCCGCGCCTGCGAGCGTCCGATCGTTGTGTCGTGAGTGCGGCCTCGCGTTTTACCCCGGTGAAAGGGCGGCCGTGACCGCCTGATCTATCGTTTGAGGAGTAGCGCATGGCTGTTTCCGTGCCGCTTCAAGCGATGCCAAGCCCAGGGACGTATTCAGGTTCCGATCCACTCACGATCGGCGGTTGCACGTTCGCGATCGAGGAAGCCCCGCTCGAGCTCGCGTTTGGCATCAACTCGACGATTGTCGAGAAGGTCTCAATTGGCGGCAAGAAGCGGACGCAAGTTCTTGGATCGCGACCAAAAAACGTCGCGTGGGACGGCGAGCTTTTTGAAAACGCCGATTCGCAAATCGCAATCCTGCAGGCACTCGCTGACTCGCAAGAACTAACGACGCTGACCTGGCGCCGCGCTACAGGCGAACTCAAGCAGTTCAGCGTGATTGTTTCGGACTTTCAGGTCCCGTGGCAGAGTTCGCTCCACGCGCTCTATCATATTGCCGTAAGCGTTCAAGCCGACCTCACGTCCACAACCAAGGCGTCCGCGTCCAGCGTCGATTCTGCCGTATCTTCGAATCTCGACAACGCCAACGCGTCTTACACGCAAATCCTCGCCGTCGATCCGACTGCGGTCGATGCCCTGACGCCGCAAAGCGAAATCGACGCAGCGGTAGCGAATATGGGACCGGTCGCGTCGGGTTCGGCGAATTCAGCTTCTGCGCTGTCAACGATTAGTACGGCGATCGGCAAAGTGCAGACGTACCTAGGCGCACTGCCGACTCTCTCGGCGGCTGTTCTACCCGCGACTTCGCATCTCGGCGCTCTTCAAGTCCTTTCGGCAAATATCACGCGCGGCCAGTCGCCAACCTCGATCCTTGTCGATGGAGCATCGACCTCGTTGCTCAGACTCGGAGCGCAATACTATCCGGGTATTGAGCCGACCGTTTCGGCAAGTGCGATCCGGGACGCGAACGGGCTCTCGGCGCTCTTCCTCGACCGCGGCTCGCAACGCAGACTTCTTCTTCCGCCGCTCGGCGGGCAGGCGGTTTTGGCGTAGTGGCGAGCAACCTCAAGTTTGAAGATTTTGCCGAGCAGGCGCCGCTCGTCTTTGAAGGCGGAGCTGAAAGCTATGCGCCGCGCTGGGTCGCGATTATCGGTGGCTACACGGTCGAGCCGACCGACGTCACTGTGGATTTGTGGGCGCACGGCGAGACCGATACCGCGACCGTGATCGTCGCGCTCGCGGACATGCCAGATTGGAGCGTCCAACTTGGCGACTCGCTCGCGCAAGATGGCTCGGTTACAATCGAAGTCCGCGCTGGCTTCCCGGCCGATCCAGACGCGCTCGCGCCCGTAAACATTGCCGAGCTTGATCAACTGTTTCTTGGCGTGATCGCCGATTGGGATCCCGATTGGATCGCGGGTGAGGTCACCTTCTCCGCGCGATCGTTCATCTCGATTCTCACGGCTGCAAAAATCACTACGACTGCTTCCGGCCAGACATCAACCGACTTTATCCGCGCGATCGGCAAGCGCTACGGCTTTCAGGTCGTCGTTGGCGAAGGTCTCGACGAGACGGCCGCAACGATGGCCCAGGTATTCGGCAAAGAACTCGTCGTCGGGATGCGCGATGCGCGCGTGTGGGACGTCGTTCAGAGTTGCGCTGAAGCCGACGGCGTGCGCGTCTACGGCGAAGGAACGACGCTCTACTACGTTTCGGTCGATGATAATCCGCCTGCGGGTGCGACGTTCCTTTTCGGCCGAGATCTCGATTCGTTTTCCGGTAAGCACTCGCCGCAGTTCAATAACAACATCAAAGTCGATGTCCGAATTTCGAACCCGAAGCGTCGTCACTCGGTTCATTATCGAACGAAGACGGTCAACGGTAAACCGACAACGACCGTCAAGGTGATCGACACGTTTTCGCATCCGATCTTCGGTGGAAACGGGTCGTCGTCGTATACGCTCGACGATAAGGGCAATATCGTATCGTCGGTCGTCTCAACGTCGTCCGGTGGTGTTCAACAAACCGGTGCCGGTGGATTTGCGAAAGACGACGGCAAGGAGCATTACATCCTTCGCTTGCCGTACGCCGATCTCGCGTATGTGAACTCTCGTCGGCTCACGTTCTGGAATCAACTATCACAAGCGGAATATCAAATCACATTCGAAGTGACGGCAACACCTACGTTCGTGAAAGCGCTCACGCGGCTCGCGGTATTCGATGTCGAAAACGTGCCGTGGACGGCGTTCAACTCGACATCGGCCGCGCGCAACGTGACGAGCGGCGGTTCGAGCACGTCGAAGGCGCCGATCACCCTCGCGAGCACCGGATCGCTACCGAAGCGCTATCGCGCGCAAAGCATCAAGCATCGTCTCTCAATGCCACAAGGTGAAAGCGAAGGTGGCGAGTCGGCCGGGTGGTCGATCGCCGTCGAAGCCGTCAATCACGCGCTGCCGGAGACCGGGTTATGAGTTCGGCTCCGTTCGTCTCCGCAGTCAAATCCGTCGTCGCGCAAGCGTTGCACGATCGCGGCCACGGCAAGGCGCTCGACGGCGTTATTCTTCCGGGCACCTACGACCCGACAGAGGGCGTCGTGGACGTGGTCGATCTCGAATCGCTCGCACAAGTCGATGAAGACGATTCGGCCGCGCAGCCGATGGTGTGGCGTCGAATTCAACTGCTCACGTCCGCAAACGGATTTCAGAGCGGTCCCCGCGGCGGCGAGCGCGTCGTCGTCATCCAGGGAGCGTCGGGCGATCGAGCGATCCTTGAGCACGGGACGGACGATACACCCGGCGCACTTGCGGGCGAGCACCATCTCGTTCACCGGCAGTCCTCGCCGCAACTTGGAACGCCGGGCGCAATCGACGCGTTCGTTCGCCTACTCAACGACGCAAAGTCGCAAGGCGACGGAAAAGCCGCGCTCAACGTGCTGGCCGGTGGGTTACTGACGATTCTCACGACAGCGGAAGCAGGTATCGTAGCGGACGATCAAGCCGGCACCGTGACAATCGGGCTCGCGGGCAACGCGCCAAAGATCATCTGGACGTCGAGTGAAATCAAGATCGGAAAACCTGGCGGTACGATGTCGGGCATTTCGCCATACGACGACGTGAATCAAGCGATCCAAGACCTTCGTACCGCGACGCAGACGGCAATCACGCAGTTGGCCGCAATTGTTCAATCGGGAAGCGGCGTCCCACCACCGCAGATCGCGCCGGTAACGCTCAAGACGGCGAGCGACGTCGTTTCTGACGACTAACGCTACACCGCGCGTCATTTGCCAGTTTCTTATCGGTTCCGCAGGCGAATCGTGTCGCCGTTGCGGCGCGACCTGGGCCGAGCATTACGGCCCCAAGCGGTAGATCGGAGAGCAAATGGCGACGACGCGAGCCGAGATGCTTTGCCCGGTCGGCGGTGATATCTCGTTTGATCCACTCACGGGCGATATTGTCGGCGTCGAAGATGCTCCTGGCGCCGCGCTGGCAACGGCTCAGCGGGTCAGCGTGCTGCTCAATCAGTCGCCCGGGTCGTATGATTCGACGAGCGGACGCTACTATGCGCCCGACGATTCGTTTCATCCAACGATCGGGGTAGGTCTTCGACGACTCGTCGATAGTATCGATCCCACGAACGTCGCGAGCGAGATTCGCGCGCGCGTAAAAACCGGACTTGCGACGATGGATGACATCGTGGCTCAGCCGCCTCCGACCGTGACGTTTACGAGCGAAGATCCGCTAGCGTTCGTTGTCAGCTTTAAAACCGTATCGGGGTTCGTCGTTACGCTTCAGTATCCGTAGGAGGCGCGATGCCGCTACCCGGCTTTCTCTCGCGCCAGCAGCTTGTTGCCCTCATGGTGCAACAGTACCAAGCGGACTGCCAGCAATTCGGAATTACGCCGTGGAGCACGGACGCAGTTTCCCAACTGCTCGCGATTCTCGATTCGGTCGCTTTCGGAGCATTCGCGATCGAGAGCGATGTCGATTACGTCGCGAGCGTCGTTGATGTTGATAGCGCGACCGGACCCGACCTTGATCTGCTCGTCGCTCCGTATGGTATCGAACGCGGCGGTGGCAACGCAGCGAGCGGACTTGTCTCGCTTTCGCTTCAGAGCGCACCGAGTGTTCCCGTCCCGGTCCCCTTCGCAACGCTCTTCGGTCGCACGCCTGACGGGCTGCAGTACGTTCCAGTCTCGGACGGCAACGAGGGTCCGAACGGCTATCAATTCCCTGCCGGAACGACGGAAATCAGCGTCACGGTCTCTTGCACGACCGTTGGAACGATCGGCAACACGTTGCCGAACACGATCACGCAGCCGATATCCGGACTCGGCGCGGTAGGCGCTCCCGCGTTTCAGTCGGTCACGAATCCGACTGCGTTCACGAACGGCACCGACGCCGAGTCCGATGCGAGCGTTCGCGTCCGCTTCAAAGCGCAGCTCGTCGGCGGAGGGACCGGGACTGCCGTCGCGTCCTTTACTGCAGCTTCTGGAGCCGCAACGGGCCTTCTCGTTAGCGTCGGCGATTGTTTAACCCAAACGGGCACGACGCTTTTGGGGTGGGAGAGTATTTTCGTCGCCCCACCGGGCGGCGCGCCAACCTCCGCACAGATCGCAGCCGTTCAAACGGCCGTCGAAGCGATCCGCGCTGGGGGGATGCAATTCGCGGTCTATGCTCCCGGGCAGCTTCCCGTTCAAGCTACCGCACTCGTCCGGCCGGACGGTACCGTTCCGTGGGCGACGCTGCAGCCCGCAATCGCGCTTGCGCTTACGAACTACATCAACGGCGTCGGCATGACGCCAATCCAAAAGCCCGGCAATCTTCAAACGCGTTACGTTGCAATTTCGGGCGCCTACAACGCGCTCAACGGGCGCGATACGCTTGGGAATCTGCTCGTACCCGGCATCTTACAGATCGACGACCTCTTGCTCAACGGCGGCTACGCGTCGATTCCGGTTCCGTACGGATCGATCGCCGTCTCAAGCGGTGTCGCCGTTACGCAAGAGTAACGCCTGATGACGGTTCGCATCGCATTTACCGACCTCGACGGTTCGCCCGTCTCGCCCGGCATCGTTCTGCGCGTATGGCAATCCGGAACGCCTATTCTCGCCTCGACGCTCTTGACGCAGGGCGTAACCGATGTCAACGGCGGTTGCTCGCTGCCACTCGTCCCCGGACAGACGTACGTCATCGTTTTCGATGGCCAGTCAGGCCAGGCTCCATCGGATTCGCTTGAAATTCAACCCAATTCGGACGGTTCGCCGACAACAATCCAATGCTCGACGTTTGAAAGTCCATCGAAAAACTTCATGGGGTGGGCCGCGCTTCAGCGCCGCGAATGGCCCGTTGAACGCTTTGCCGAGTCACCGGCCAACGTCGACCTACTCGCGCGCTGGCTCGGCGTCTCGCTTGCGGCGATCGATCAGCAGAAGCGCGTTCTCCTTGCCGGGATGCGGCTCGGATCGTGCTCGGGCACGCAGGTCGATGCGTGGGCGCGACGCTATCTCGGACTCTACATCGTTCGCTACGCAGGCGAGCTCGACTCGTTCTACATCGCGCGCATCACGACGCTACTTTCGTCTCAGCGGTGCACCCTTGCGGCAATTGCACTCGTTGCCGAAGCCTGGCTCGCGTCGGTGGGCTCGCTTGCAGCGCCGATTTCATCTGCACAAGATATCCAAGGCGCACAAGACATCGATGGTCAGCAAGACGTCGAACCTCCGGCGACCGGCGGCACGGGCGGCCTCGACTTTGCGCAAGACGTTCTCGGAGCCCAAGACATTCAAGGCTCGCAAGACGTGGGCACGTTGCCCGATACGGTCCCGACGATCTCGACGTTCGATATCCAAAGCGACGCCGTTCGGAGCGCGCAGGTCGGGCTCGTCGCAAACCAATTTTGCGTGGAACTCGTCTACGCAAATCGCTCGAATCCGCCTCGCGTAATCGGCGCCCCCAACGGCGGGCTCGACGACATGGTGCAGCTCGTAAAAGCGGGCGGCTATCAACCCGTCTACGCCGACAATCGCGGCTCTAGCTCGTAAGAAAGGCTTTCCTTATGACGATCTTACGAGCGCTGCGAGCGTCTCTTTTTGTTGCCCTTGCATTCATCGTTGGCGTCGTTCCAGCGTCGGCGATGAACCGCGTCAACGATTATTACGGCATGAATCTGTCGTCGGGATGGGTGCTGCAAGGTCAGCGCGACATCCGGCTCGGCTTCGGACAGTTCATTTACGATACGTTTGGCTCGACGAACGGCGCGTTTTCTCATATCTCGGTCGTTCCATCAACCGGACTCTACGTGCAGGTTGGCCCGTCGTCGGCAAACACGCTCGGATCGATCTATCAGTTCCGCGTTGACGATAGTGCCCCGTACGGCTCGGGCGCGACGCAGCTTTCGTCGGATCCGACCCAAACGTTTGTTCAAGGACTTCTTTCGACGCCTACGATCGCGCTCGGTCCGTTCACGGCCCCGACCGCAACCGGGCAATCGATTCAGGATCTTGTCGAGTGCCAAGTCCAAACCGTTGACGCCACGCCGCAAACCGAACTTTTCGAAACGGCGCCGAATACGACGGTGTCGCAGACAGCGAATCGCGACCGAAACGACATCGTGGTCTGCCAGATCAAAACCGGCACGGCCACAACGGCCATTCCGGTCGTGCCTGCGGCCGACGCCGGCTGGGTTGCCATTGCAAACGTGTTCGTCGCAAACGGTCAGACGTCGCTTTCAACGCTCAACGTTTCCATGGCGACCTCGACGCAATTCTACGGCTTCGTCCCCCAAACCGCATCCGGCACACTCCCGATCGCGGAACTGCCGCACGGCGATTACCTCGACCTCGCGAACGCCCAGACGGTTGGCGGCACCAAAACGTTCACCTCGCAGGTCGGCGCTCCCGGCGCGCTCCTCGGCGGCGTCGCGCAGATCATGCCGACGAGCGCGCAGTCCGCCTCCGGCGTATCGTGCAACCTGCTCGGGCTCGCGTACAGCGGCACGTCGTGGAACGCGTGCTTCGATTTTCAGGGCGACCTCGGGATCCTCAAGAACTTCTTCGCCCAGACGGTCACGGCGAGCACGATCGCCGGCACGAACTACACGGGCAACCTCGTCAACTCACTCAACGGCGTCGTGGGAGCGACGACGATCGCGAGCCCCGACAATTCGCTCACCGTGACGAAGAGCGGACAGACGATTTCGATCGTGAGCGCAGGCCACATCATCGGCGGCCAATCGACGACGGATCAATACGGCAACACGACGATCCAGGTCCCATATCAGATCGTCTCCGCAACCGCCAATATCGGCGTGAATACGAATTCGACTCAGCAAGAGCAGGTCTACATCGACCAGCAAGACTCGAACTTCTTGGCCGGGAGTGTCGTCTTTCACGCGATCGTCTTTGGCTCGACCGCAAGCTATGCACCGACCGGCACGGCGATTTTCTACAACGTCACGACGAACGGTACCGCGCATTCGTGATGTACCGCCTCCGCCGTAGCGGCACGGTCACGCTCAACGGCCAGACGATCAAGCTCCGGATGGGCGAGGTCGTCTACGACCCGTTCCTCATCGCCGCGGTCCGGCGCGCCCGTATCCCGATCGTTGCCGCCGAGGGAGCGCCCGATGCGTAGATCTTTTGCGCTCGCCAGCCTCATCGCGCTCGCGGGGTGCGGCGGCGGTGTATCGTCGCAACCGCAGAGCACGCCGACGCCGAGTGCGACGGCTGCGCAGCCGCTCATCTCCGGGATGTTCCGATCGTGCGCGCAGGTCCCGCGATCGATGCACTGCTCGTCGCTCGCGGTGAAGCTCGCGAGCGGACGCGGAAGCGCGGCGTTCGCGAAAGCGTCGCCCGTGCTCGTCGGCCTTCCAGCGCCGCGTAACGGCGTCGTGTACGTCATCACGGCTCTTTCCGCGCAGAACGTCGCGATCGAAGCCGAGAACGCGCGCGGCGCCCCAATGGGCGTGGTCGGCACGGTCTCGCTGCCGGTCGTCTCCCGCTAATTTGTGATACAATCACGCGCATGAGAATTGTTGCGTTCTTGATTGCATCTCTTTTTATCCTAATCGCATGCGCTTCGTCGAAAGCGTATTCTCTGAAAGATGATATTTGCTCGAATCCCGATCCGTCCAATATCTATTGTTGCGGGAAAGGCAGTCCGGCTCCGGTATCACTTGGAACCATTCCTGGTTATCCGGCGGGTACAATGATAACTCGCGTTGGCTACGACAAGCTAAACCAACGTCAACGACGCGGATTCATTTTGCCTCATTGCGTTAACATATCAATGAGCGCAGATCGCTTTTGTGGTTCGCAAGCCGGACCATTACAATCTGGCTCGGACATTACCGGATGCTCGTCAATCAGCACATCACTTAGGCGCGTTTATCCTAAGCGCGTTTAGTTCTTGTATGGCTGCGGTTTGAGCTAACTTTCGCTAGTTTTTTCGCCTCAGCGCGTTCCCGCGCCATCTCACCGGCCTCGCACCCGCGGGGCTTTTTCGTTTCCGAGAGGACGCTCATGCGCCGTTTCCGAGCCTTGCTTGCCGCGGTCACGGCGCTCACGCTGTCGTTCCTCGCCGCGCCCGCGATCCAGCCGTCGTTCGATGCGTCGACGATCGCTCGAGCGCAGACGACGAACTGCATCGCCTACTATTCGCTCGGCACGGTCCCGGGCTACCCGGCCGGCACGATCATCTCGGCCGCCGCGTATGCGACCCTTTCGCCGCAACAGCAGCGCGGCTTCGTCCGCACCAACGTCTGCGCAAGTCCGTCACCGACGAGCAGCCCGACCGCGACTCCGGTGCCGACCGCGACGCC